>NZ_JBFOCU010000016.1:0-57343 GCF_040907945.1 Aeromonas sp. s11
TGTAGTGGTCTAATCATCCCGGACACCATTTTAGGTGGTACAGTCGCCACCATGACCTGAGGTGTTCAATGACAAGATTACGTCGCTCATTTACTGCCGAATTCAAACTCGAAGCCGCATCCCTGGTGCTCGACCAAGGATATTCTGTCCCTGAAGCCAGCCGTTCACTGGATGTCGGTGAAACAGTGCTCCGTCGCTGGGTTCTGCAGCTGCAATCCGAACGAACTGGCACAACCCCAATCAGCAAAGCACTGACTCCAGAGCAGCAGAAAATTCAGGAGCTGGAAGCCCGTATCAACCGGCTCGAACGTGAAAAGGACATTCTAAAAAAGGCTACTGCTCTCTTGATGGCGGACGAGTTCACACATACGCGCTGATAGACCGATTAAGGGAGCAAGCCCCCATCACTTTGGTCTGCTGCGCCTTCGATGTTCCCACCTCCTGTTTTTACGATTATCTGGCTCGCAGGCGGACGATTAACCGTGAACGTATGCAACAGCGCTGTGAGTTGCGCCGGTTGTTCAAAGAGAGCAGGAGCTCTGCAGGCAGCCGCGCCTTGATGTCGATGATGCGAGAGTTGGGGTATCAGATTGGCCGATTCAAAGTACGTAACCTGATGAAGGAAGCCGGTCTGGTATCCAAGCAACCGGGCGCTCATCGCTATCAGGTGGCACAGTCTGAACGACCGGACATACCCAATCTGCTGGCCCGCGAATTTGATGTCCAGCAACCCAATCAGGTGTGGTGTGGCGATATCACCTACGTCTGGGCCGGTGGTTGCTGGCATTACCTGGCAGCGGTGCTTGACCTGCACACTCGGCGGGTCGTGGGCTGGGCGATGTCTGATAAACCTGATGCAGAATTGGCAATCAAAGCCCTGGAGATGGCCTATCAGCAGCGGGGTTGCCCATCTGGTGTGCTATTTCACTCTGACCAGGGCAGCCAATATGGCAGTAGGGCATTTCGGCAACGAGTGTGGCGCTATCGCATGACCCAGAGCATGAGTCGGCGTGGCAACTGCTGGGATAACGCCCCGATGGAACGGTTGTTCAGAAGCCTGAAGTCAGAGTGGCTCCCGGCTATGGGATATATGAGCTTGCGGGAAGCAAAGCGGGATATCAGTTATTACCTGATGGATTACTACAACTGGCGGCGTCCACATCAACACAATGACGGGATACCGCCAGCAAAAGCCGAAGAACGGCCTAACCAAGTGTCCGGATTTAGTTGACCACTACAATGGTCATGGCTGACCTGATGTGCCCAGTCCGGTGAGTAAACCCACTGTGATAACGGAACAAAGTGGTAAGGGGCATGAACCTGCGTCATTACTTATCTCCTTGCGCAAAGCCGGCAAACTGTTGCACCAGCGGCTGCCACAGGCCTTCTGTTGTGGCGGTTTGTCCTTGCTGCCACCACTGACGGTAGACCAGCTCTCGGCCTTGGGCGTGTGGCAGATCTTGGCGTAATACCAGACGTTGCTCACGGTAAGCTTGAATGAGGGTGCTGTTGCCATGGCTATTGCCATTACAATCAAGGCTATTCAACAAGGTGATCCGATAGGTTGTGCCGTGCTCGTGCTGAATATGCAGGCTGTTTCCGTTTTGGTGCCATTGGCCTTCTAGCAGATCTGCCGTGTGGGTGGGTAAGCCCAGAGCTAATTGGCTGGCGGTTTGATACCAACCTTCAGCCTGCGGCCATTGTGCCAATAAGGCGTTTAACTCTTCACGTTGGCCACGGCGACTTTCAATTTGCAGATGCCCGCTGATGAGCGTAGGCAGTTGGCAACCGAGAACTTCCGGTTGCTGTTGGCTGCATTGCGCGAGCGAGTTATAGGTTTTCAATGAGGATGCTGCTTGCATGTGTATTTACTCCTTGCCGCTGCCAGTTAATTGCGCAAAGTCGATGTCCCACGGTTGATGTGGCTGATGCATCACCAGAGATAAGCCTCGCCCACTGGCTGCGCCTAATGGCAATAAGCCCTCTTTGAGATCGTTGAGCGTTTCCTCGAAGGCTTGTTGTACCTTCGCAGATAACGGTTTTCCCGGCAGTACGTGCAATGTCAGCGTTATTTCCGGTTGCCACAAAATCTCTTCACTGAATAATCGGCCCTGACGAACCCCACCGGTAAAGCGATCAATGCTGGTATGCGTGCGATGCAGGGGATGTGGTTGCAAAATCACGCAGTCATCCACAATTAGTCGGCCCGCTAAGGGTGCATCGCTATCTTCGCTACCAAACAATTCAGCCAGTGCTGCTGGGCGGTTTTCCCAGCTCTTGCTATCGGTTTCGGTAAGCTGTTCGGCAAAGTCACCGTTAAGTCGGCGCAAGTTATACGCGGTACGGTGCGCGAGAATACCTTTAATAGTGCTACCACAGAGCACAGCTTGAGGCTTATCGCACCAGGTGGCGTGCTGTTTTTGCCATTGAATGGCACTTTCAGTGAACGTGAAGGTATCCGTATGTTCAGTGGTATTATTCCCGATTGGGCGAGCACCACTTCCCGCACGCCAGCCGCCTAGTGCCGTCACGCCGAGGAGAGCAAAAGGTGTGGCCTCTGAGGGGGGCAGAGCTTGGCCTTTCGGTAAGGTATCTCGCTGGGCAAAACGCAGCATTTGTGCGCCCGCCTGTGGCTGGCCTTGCAATGTCAGTGGCGTGATCTCACTGCTGACTAAGCCTAATTTGCCTAACCCATTGCGGGTTGATGCGCCGAGTGCAAAGGCCGGATCGGCTAACAGCGCCAGTAATGCATGCCACTGTGCTTCACGCTCGGGTGACTCATCACATTGCATCCAACGAATATCGACGACAAAACGTAAACCGCGCGGCAGTAATACGGTATCAAATTTTCCTTTATCCGCAGCGCAGCCTCTATCGTTGATCCGAACGCGTTCACGGTGTAACGGGTTGGCTTGGTATAAGCGGCTAAGTAGAGGGTCTTGATGAATATCTTGCTCGGTCATCAAACCTTGAACCGGTTTACCTTGGCTGTTCAGTAACAAGCCGTGATGTACCGAAAGCTGTGCGGATTCATTATCGGTAGTGCCAAACCAGTAATCGGCAATGGACTGACCCAGCGTGGGTGATGTGCCCAACTGTTGTGTGGCTTTTTGACGCCATACGCCGACGAAGCTGGTGGCAGGAATATAGGGCAGCCCGTTGGCATCACGCACTAATTGTTGATCAAATCCGGTATCGCGGTCACCAGAATAGATAGCAAGCGGCGAGCGGGTTTCAAAAAGTAGTCTGGCTAACCAAAGACGTTTCATTGTCCGGCCTCCTGCTGGTTGTCTGCATTATGGGTAGCATTGTTGGCCGCATATTTTTTACGGTAGGCGCGCAGACCGTCATCAGTTGACAGATCGTAACGGCATAACTCTTCAAGCAGTAAACGCAGATCATCAAGATCCAGTTGGTGACGCGTTACGGCCGCATCAAACTGTTGTGCAAAGGTGACTAATCGATCACCTTCTGGCCATTCGATACCCCAACCGCTCGGATCGTTGGTGGTTTTACAGATGGCACTTTCTGACTCAAAGGCAGCACGTCGCCAATCGAGAATGCCGTGGTGCTGGGCTCGGTCGGCATGCGATGAGCGAGCAAGATCGGCTAAACGACGCCACTGGCTGCTGCTAGGTCCGGCCTGATAAGCCGGTGGTGTGCGGTGATAGCGGCGCAGGGTCTGGTATGCATCGGCAATGTGGTGGTGCATGGATTGGCAACGCGTTTTGCGTTCAATAGTGCGAGTTTGCTTTGCCTGCTTGCTTTGCACCCATGCCAGCAGTGGGCTAGATGTTGCGTGGTTGGTCGGCGTTTCATGTAGAGCGGTCGGCTGTGGCAATGTCACGGCAAACGGCGTAAACAATTCGCTAGCTCCAGTACCAGGTGTTACTTGGTTTGCCCATGCGGGGTTAATCATGACCCAGCCTAAGCCTTGCTCTCTGGCGAAGCCACAACCTTGCTCCGTTAAGGCTTGTAGCGCCTGCTCTGTTGGTGCATCTTGTAACTGGTAAGTCAGTACGCTACCGGCTGCAATTAATAGTTGTTCGCTATTTAATCCACCTCGTGCGCGGTTAAAGCGGCGGACACGGCGACTACGAATAAAGGTACGTGTTGGGTCGAGCTCGCCACACAGCTCAGGGTGTAAATCTTGTGCACTTGGGGTGAGGGTTGGTTGGCCCAAGGCATCTAAACAAGCTACATCACTTAAACACCAGATCACCAACTCGTTACCGCGAGCCGCCGTTGGTTGAGGCTGTGTTTGTGGCTGGTACAGGCTCAGGCTGACTTTACCAAACTCACTGTTTCGTGAGCGCCCTAAAACGAACTCGCCGTGCAGAGTTTGCTCGAGCAATGCCGCAAGCGCAGGCTCTGCACAATCAACCCAGCCGGCAAATGTTTGTTCAGCCTGAATGAAGGCATATTGAAACAGTTGCCCTTCTTTAGCGCGCTGAGTGTCACTGTCTAGTGCCGTGCGGGCGGTCAGGCCGGTGCGGATATCCGCAGCGTACTGTAAGGTCCGCGCCGAAGAGATAAAACCTTGGCGGATTTGCTGGTATTGGATTAATTCATTACGCGCAAAGCGGCGAGCCGCATGGTTGGTTAGCGCGTTTTTCTCCCCTTTTGGGGTATGCCAACTGGCGGGAGCCGGTAGGGCAATTTCACCGTATTGTGGGTTATCTGGGCCGGTTACTACAGGGTAGGCGGGGGAAAAACGGCATTCACCGGAGTGAAACAAGGTAAACGCGTCTTCTGTGCTCAGTTGTGGATACAGTTTACTGGCCACCGCGCCGAGTAAGGCGCTACCCGGAATATGATCTAACGTTTGGTGCTGTGTGGTTGCAGAGCTGCGGCTAATGATCACAGGTTCGAGCGTGGTTAGGGTATAAAAAATACGCATCAGTTATTGCTCCTCTACAGTCACAATCACATCACCGAGGCCACGACGGCGTTTCCCCCCGACGGAATTAATCAGCGGAAGCACACTAGAAAGCCAATGTGCAAACTGCTGCTGTATTTCTGCAGAGGTGGTATTGAGCTCGAGATGGGCATGCAGAGCTAACGGTACGACAGTTTCCATTGCTCGTAATGACCCCTCTTTAGCCGCACCCGTGTGGCTATCAATTGCGGTGGCGTGGCGCACTAAATAAAGGTGCTCTTTATCTTTTGGATTTGCGTTGAAATAGGAGATTTCGGTGGGGCTTAATGTGGCACTGCTGATGCGCAGCGCCCCTTGGGCTTGTGCGTGTGTACCTTCGCAACCAAACAGTTGCGTTAAGGTGTGAGTATCAGCACCTTCAAGCCATTGCAGCTCAGAGGCTTCACGAAAGGCTTGGCGCAATAGCCCTTTGATACTTTTTCCACTGAGTACCGGCAGGGCGTGCTGGTCTTTTAAGACCAAACTATCGGCATAGGCACCCCCTTCACGGCCGGTACCCACATGCCATTCACTGCGCAGATCAAATTTGAGGCAAAAATGCAGCGAACTCATTGGGAACCCTCCTGCTCTGGCATGAAGTGTTCATAAACCAGTAAATCGACAATCCAGCTGTGATATCGGGTTTCACCCATATCATCGGTTTGAGACCAGAACCAGTTTGGCTCTGCGTGCTGCGCTGCAGGCATCAATGACACCAAGTGTTTATCCCACTCGATGCGCTGAGTCGGCGTGAGTTGGCTCAGGGCGCGATCATAGATCCGCATGGCTTCATCACTATTATCGCGACTTAGCTCTGTGGCCATTTGCCGGAATTTGTTGATAGACAACGGCAACGGCGCGTTACCCTTCACTTTTTGGCTCAAGAACTGACGCATACGCTCAAGTTCAATTAATGATGGCCCCGCTAAACTGGAGTTAAATTGATCTTCGTTGTCAGTGATCAGATAACCTGGCAGCGCACCTTGTAGCGGCTTACCTTTCCAGAGCCATTGCTGAGATTGCCCACGCAATACGCGAATATCTTCTGCCAGTGCTTTACTGATGCGATAAAAACTCAACGAAGCCGGTAGTACAGTAGGGGTTGCTTTGGTCACGGTTTTAGCTTCACTGCATAGCCCTTCAACCAAGTGATGGCACAGCATGAAAGGGTGATTGGCTTTGTGGTACAAAATGCCGCCACTGGCGGTCAAGTAAGGCAGCAAATCAGCGCTGCCTTTAAGGTAGCGAGTATGTAGACCTTTGAGTTGTTCTGCAGAGTACTTACGGAAAGCGCGGCAAAAACGCGTGGCATAACCTAAGGCTAAATCCGCGCGGCACAGCAGCGTAATATCATCGCCCCCTAGCACCAATGGGCGCATTGCGAGGTATGTGACAGATGCTTTTTTTAGCTGTGTTTGATAGAGCCATTGCGTGGCTTCTGCCGCGGCAAGCTCTGTGGCCTTAGCTAATGCATCTGAAAATTGGCGAAATGCCGTAGAAAATACATCATCTGGCTGATTTTCAAGGGCCTTGCGCAGAGCTCTTAACTGTTTACCAAGGCCGTTGCCATCAATATGAATGAGCGCCAAATCGCGCAAATCGGCATTCTCGGTTTGCTCGGTTTGCGCATTGTAGAAGGCGCTGGTATCCAGAGGGAATTGCAGATCGGCGGGGAGATCAGTATCGGTACTGAATTTTTGCAGTAACAGTGAGTCACGTAATCCTAGAAAGCGATAGCACTGCCGATGCAATTCAGTATCGAGATCAATGTGCTGTTCACTTTCATTAGCCTGTGGCGCAATTTCGCGCCGTGCCGCAGTCGAAAGAGGCACTGCCGCTAATCCAGTACGTGGTGAGGCAACGCAAGGCGCAGTACTGAGCGGATAGTGAGGGCGCGGTAAATTACGTGCCGCTGCCAGTGCCACATGCCCTAGTTGTAAGGCGTTCTGTAAAGAAGCGTCTTCACACAACGCATCACAAAACGTCAGGCCAGGAAACAGTTGTTGGACAGTCAGCGTCCAGAGGCTTCGCAGCTGTAACAGCGGGGCTTTACTGTGACACCACGCATAAAAGGCCCCCCCTTTACAGCGTACAAAATGGATTTGCTCATCGTGTTGTGTGCTAGGTGGGACCAGCAGATCTGACTCAAGGCCACACTGTTCGATAACGTGAGCCAGAACGGAGGTTGGGTGATTATCAATTAGACGATCCAACCGCTCGCTGGCTGAAATTACATCTTTTAACTTACCTGACCGGAACAGGTAGGACTGTATCGATTTGGCTTCGAAGAGATAAGTGAACATGAGGCATCCTGTAGAGTTCCACTAAGTAGGGCCGAAACCTGAAGAGATTTGCAATATTCAAATGCGGCCATTTTTAATCTAACTAATTAATTTGTAAAGTTTTTGACCAACACATCCAGTCGGAGTTGATCAATCTGAGCGGAACATCACGAAATTGGAAAGTGAATCAGTTCTTGGCCCATTTAATGGCATCGTGTTTCCAATCCTACGATCATGTCTGTCAATCAATCTTCTGACTAATTGGTCACTCATAATGGTTGTCGAGTGATTGCTAAAGTCCTTTCATCTAATGCAACGAGGTGAGAGATGGATACACAGGGCTGGCTCAATCAGATACTGGGGGCACTGGATAGGCCGATATCGGGCAAGCAGCAGGCTCGGGTGGCATTACCCACCAGGATGGCGAACCGTGAACAAGGGTTGCACCGGCAGGTATTCGATGCCACCGGCAGAGCGGTTGTTCTGGGGCCGCTGCTGGCCAGTGGCGGGGAGGGGAGTGTCTATCCGCTGGCAGGCAGGCCCGATGTGCTGGTGAAGCTCTACCATCCGGCCCGGTTGGCACAATCTGGGGGCAGGTTGCAGGCGAAAATCGAGGCGGCGATCATCTTGCGCCAGCGCATTCCCGAGCTGAGCCAGTTACCGCTCGCCTGGCCCCAGTTAGCGGTGTTTGATAGCCAGGGGAACTGGCTGGGGTATGCCATGCGACGTGCGCAGGGGCGGCCCATCCGTGGTTTTCGCAATCCGGCACTGGTGCGTCACGACTTTCCCGGTCTGGGGCGTGCCCTGCTGGCCACAGCGTTGTGCGATCTGATAGAGACAGTCAAGGTGCTGCATCGTCATCAGATCTGTTTGGGGGATATCAATCTGGACAACTTTTTGCTGGATATGGCCAATGGTCGCTTCTGGCTGATCGATTGTGACAGTTTTCAACTGACGCTGGATAACACCCGTTACCCCTGTCCGGTGGGGCAGGAGAGCATGATCCCCCCGGAACATCAGGGTCAGGATCTCGCCTCGGTGCGGCGTACACCAGAGAGCGACACTTTCTCGCTCACCGTGCTGGTGTTTATGGTGCTGATGAGTGGGCGTCACCCCTTCGAACATGTGGGGGGCAGTCGGGTGGCCGACAATATCCGTCAGGGCCATTTCCCCTATGGCCAGTCGATCCGGCCCGGCAGTCAGGGGGCGGTGCCGCTGGGTCCCTGGTATAACTGGTGGAGCCATCTCTCTTACCAGCTCAAAACCATCTTTATACAGACCTTCGGTGTAGGTGTGACCCAACCCGCCGGGCGGGTGCCCCTGAGCGAGCTGGCGACCCGGTTGCGACAGTATGGTTGGAGCATCCATCAGGGCCATCTCAGCGATGAACTGTGGCCGGCGCAGGCCAAGGTGGCCAGCCCGCCCCACGCTAAATAGCCGCTGAATAGCAAAACGCCCCACCCGGTGATCACCGGGTGGGGCGTTTTGCTTTTGCCAATCAGCCAATCCCTTTAGTCAGGGCGTGGTCCAACAGGACCTGTGTGGGCGTGTTACTCAACAGCTTTGCTGGAGTCTTAATCCCTTTAGTCAGGGCGTAGTCCAGTCGGACTGGGCAGGTCTGATCCTTACTCGCTGAGAGTATTGTCTTAATCCCTTTAGTCAGGGCGTAGTCCAGTAGGACAGATGGGTCCGGTTATGGAAGGCGGCGAGCGTATGTCTTAATCCCTTTAGTCAGGGCGTAGTCCAGTAGGACTACTCCGGTGTGATGTCTCTGTAACGCAGACTACGTCTTAATCCCTTTAGCCAGGGCGTAGTCCAGTAGGACCAAAATCCGTGGTCTGATGGGTACCAAAGCTAACGTCTTAATCCCTTTAGTCAGGGCGTAGTCCAGTAGGACCCCACTCGTGTAAATGAACTTCACCGCGCCTGTACGTCTTAATCCCTTTAGTCAGGGCGTAGTCCAGTAGGACTGAAGCAATTTATAACTCATTGTTTTTATTGATGCAACTTATCCACTGCAGTGAATAGGTCTGGGGATAAAAAAACGCCATTTAAGCATATTTCAGACCAGGATTATGACATGCGTTATTAACGTATTAATTTAATAGGATATTTAAATTCACCTATTTTTTAAAGTAGGGGAATATTATCTAAGAATGTTTTGCATTGACAGCTTCGCATTGCATGTGTTAAGTAGCTCATTTTCTTACCAGTTGGTGTCAATCCGTTTCCCTTTGAACGCTGTCATTATCTCTTCCGTCAGCCAATCCGGCTTTGTCACAGGAGAGAAGATGATGGAACTTGCCCATCTCGAGCAGAGTCTGCTCACCAACCCCGCCCCGCGTTGCCCCTGTATGTTGCTGCTCGACACCTCCGGGTCGATGCAGGGACGCCCTATTGCCGAGCTGGGGGATGGGGTCGGGCAATTTATCGCCGAGCTGCAGGGCGATGAGGTGGCCGCCAGTTCGGTGGAGCTGGGGATTATCAGCTTTGGGGGCCAGGTACAGGAGCTTCAGCCATTGGCCTCGGTCGCCGAATTCGATTCTCGCCCGGCCCTGGTGGCTGATGGAGTGACGCCACTGGGAGAGGCGATTGCCCTCGGCATCGAACGATTGGCGCAGCGCAAGCAGGCTTATCAACAGGCAGGGGTGAGCTATTACCAGCCGTGGATGGTGATCATGAGTGACGGGGTGCCCACTGACAGTGGTTGGCCGGTACGGGCGGCTGAGCTCAGGGCGCTGGCCCAGGCGAAGAAGATGGTGGTGCTCTGTGTGGCCATCGGTGCCGAGGCGGATATCGGTGAGCTGTCGCGTTGCGCCCTGTTGCCACCCAAGCGTTTGGCCGGATTGCGCTTTACCGAGTTTTTTATGTGGCTCTCCCAAAGCATGCAGCGGGTGAGCGCATCTATCCCCGGTGACAAGGTGCAACTGCCTGCCACCTCAGGCTGGGACAGTATCGATGTGTAACAGGAGACCGGCAGAGCATGCGTTGCATGGGGCGCAAGCCCCCCATTTGGCCATTGAGGAGCCTGTTATGACGGTGGCGTCTTATTATCATCCCCTGTTGGCCCAACTGCCTCGTTATCTTGAGCAGTTGTCAACAGCGCCGCTGGAACTGTCGGATTGGCATGGGGTGGCTAGCCAGGCGGTGGGTTACCGCCATCTGCAGCATGGTTTGCCCTGTCAGGATCATGGGGTCATCCACTGTCAGGGACGGCCGTTGCTGGTGCTGTGCGACGGGGCAGGATCGGCCCTATGCGCCGAGTTGGGGGCCCGTGCGTTAAGCGAGGGGTTACGGCGGCTGCTGATCTCGCTGGAACCTTGTTTGGCCAAGTGGCTTGATGAGGAAGAACAGAGCGCTGAGCTGGCGCAACTGGCCATGTTGTTGGTACGGCATGCCAAGGGGATCAATGCCGATCTGGCCGCAGCCGGTCGGCGCAGTGGCGATGATTTTCGTGCCACCTTGCTGTTAGCAGTAGCAGGCAAGCACTCCCTGTTCTGGCTGCAAGTTGGCGATGGCCTGTTGGCGTTACGGGAGCGGGGTTACGCTGAATCATCCTGGCGTCAGCTGGGCCAGGCGAACAAGGGGGAGTTTGCCAACCAGACTGCGTTCATCGATCCGCAGTTGGGTATGGCTCAGGTCAGTTGGGGTGCTGAGCCCGCAGGTAGGGTGGAGGCGGTTGTCGCGATGAGTGACGGGGCTGCCGAGCGACTCTATAGCAATGCACAGAGTCGGTTTGCCCCCATGCTCGATCATTGGGTTGAGCAGAAGGTGACCGTACGCGAGCTCTATGAGTGCTTGAGCCAGGGGGAGTTATGGCGACGCACTACCGGCGATGACAAGTCCGTGGCCTTGCTGGTTGGCCCGGGTGTTAAGACCGTCTGATAGATCCGCCTGCTTTTGCTGCGATGGGGAAGAGACAAGCGCTGTTTTTCCCTGGTGGCGGGACGCGCTTTATCGCCGAGCTCTGTTGCAGTTTCCAGGCATCTTGATGAGCCAACCTTGCTTCATTATCAATCATCACTGGAGTGTCATGACATTGACGCCGGGATCGGATCAGCTGGCCATGCCACTGATCAGGGGGATCTATTGCCTACTGTCAGCCGAGCGAGCTAGGGAGCTGACCGCTCTGCTTGCCAAAGGCGCGTGTCACCAAGAGGGTGAGACTTCACCGCTGGCGGTGGTGACGACATTGGCTATCCATGTCGAGCAACATCGGCTGGATCGCACGTTACAGCCCATCTACTGGGGATGTGAGCAACTGATGGCGGGTGCTGCCGATTTGCTGGGGGAGGATGCCAGCTTTGAAGATCAGGATGCGTTGCGCTTGTTGGCACTACTGCTCGACAAATTGCTGCGAGGAGGGCGCGGCAGCCGTCAGGCCAAGCTGGATGGACTCACACCAAGCGTGATGGAGCAGCGGGCGCTGGCGGCCAGATCCCCGAATACTGGTTCGGTGGTTCGGTGGTGCGTGGTAGCTGGCGGCGCAAGTCTCGCAATCAGCTGGGCCATGCCAGCTGGCTTGGATGTAGTGGAGGCAGCCCTCTGGTGCTTCTGGCATGGTGACGATTTGGCAAGCGGCGAAGTGCTACTCGGTGTGCTGCTGGGCAGGGATGAGCGAGTGCGGCTTGTTTATGGTCTGCTGGTGGGGGCTTTCTACATGGGGGAGCCTTTCAGGCTCGAGTGAGGTTGTTTGAATTTTTCAGCAAGTGATTTAAATATAACAGGAAAATGAACTTCTGCAGTTTATGCCCACGAACTTCTGCATGTGGTGTTTCAAATATGAAACAGCTGGACGGGTCTGGCTTGGCTCTATTACGGCAAAAACGTACGGCAAAAACGGATGAAATCCTGTCGGTTAAGTTGCTCAGTCGAAGAGTGTTACTATCTGTAGCAATGCCCCTCAAATTTCACCACGTCCCAGTTGTGTACCACTCTCATCAGCGTTAGAGCCATAAACCTTTATAAATCAGGTCATTAAAAAAGACATATTGCAAAACGTGGAAATAGAATGTTGGCTCGTTGCCCGCGTGTGCTGTTTTGCTCATGTTGCTCGAGATGAGGTATCCGATGACGGCGGCTAGCGCCTGGGTGGGCGGTGCCAGGCACCACAATTGTGTGCATGGTAAACCATAGCGCAGGCAGAACGAAGGGCGAGCCGCGCAGGTGGCGGTTTATTGGGCGGTTGTTCCCGATATCTTATGCACTTCTGTCTTGCTCACCGGGACTATACGACCAATTTATCTCTCAGGATATGATGATTGTTTAGTGATATCTGTAGTAACCGGTTAAGAGTGCCCTCATTGGCGATCCTGTCCAGGTTCGGGGTCTGGTAGCCCATCATCCCCTGGTTGTAGGCACTGATGTTCCAGTAGCCGATGTCATCGCCCATGATGGCAAGAATATTGGGCTTGGCGGCTGCTGTGGCACTACCAGCGGTGGCCATTAAGGCAGGGCTCATGGCTATTTTGTTTATTTGAATGGCCATTATTGGCTCCACTCCTAATCTGATGTGAATTGGTACACAAAGTGGGCGATGAAAGCAGCGTGCGTTTAACGCGGTGGAAATATCATCCCGTGCAGGCTGTTGGAGGGGATGGAATACCCGGATGGGCATATTCCCCTTTATCGCTGTCGTTATGACCTGCAAAGAGTGATATGACCTGAATAGCCCGAGTTAACCGCAGCTTGGAAATCAGCTTTCAACAGTTTCAATCTATAAATCCCGTTTATCCTTGTCGCCTTATAGCGAATATAACCGCTGGTTATCCGTTATTTTTTCGCCGACCCTTCGGTCGCAAGCTATCGGGTGAGCTGCGAGCGAGCATGGGAAGCTGTATCCAGAAGGCGGAGGTGTCTACAGCTATCGATGGCGATAAGGCGAATAAATAGGTGATGGAGTTCACAGTTCGGCTAATCAATTTAGGGGATGAGAGCTGTTATGAGCGTTGTGGTGTGCCTTTATTCAAAATTCTTACTGGCAAACCGAGCACTCTTTAATTCTGATTAAGTCATAATTAAGTAAAGTTGGGGTGTTGATTGTTTCGCTCAGATATGAGTTTTTAAAACTGCTCACAATCTCATCGCGAGATTTAAAAAGTCTGCTCGCATATTTTTGAACGTATACATATGACTTGAATGGGTGTGGCCAAATAAATCCAGCTGTAATCTTTGCCTTTTCAAGGTGTCAGGGTCATAAATGCCTATAAAAACAAGGTAAAAGGCTCGGCTATTGACTAAGTTGATAGAAGGCGAGGCATAAAACAGCGCCAGTTTGATACAACAACATCGCATGGGACCCGGATCATGGACAGAGCGCAGGGCGCAGCCCCCTTTTCGTTGCAAGTGGATCTAAGGCAGGTGGTGTATGCCCTGTCAGCCTCGCTGGATCTGGTGGGCATTGGCGATGTGGCCCACGGTAAACGGGTCGGGATTATGGCTGCCGAGTGCAGCCGGGAGCTGGGAATGAGTGAGGCCGAACGCTGTCTGCTGTTCGAGCTCGGGGTGCTGCATGATATCGGTGTCTCCTCGACCATCACCCATCACCATCTGGTCAGCGAGTTCGATTGGGAGTCCTCCCAGCGCCACTGCGAGGTGGGATATCAGCTGCTCAAGGATTTCCGTTTGCTGGCCCCATTGGCCCTGCCTATCCGCTATCACCACACCCACTGGCACCTGTTGCGCGAGATGGCCGATGTGGACCCCAATGTGGCCCGTCAGGCCAACCTTATCTTTCTGGTGGATCGCTGCGATGCGTTGGCGGCGCCCTACTATGGCGATGGTTCATTGTTGATGCATACCAACGAGATCCGCGCACGCCTGCAGGATTTCCGTGACGAGTTCTTTGCCCCCGAGCTGGTGGATGCCTTCCTCAAGGCGTCTCGCTCTGAGGCATTCTGGCTGCAGCTGGAAGCTCGCTCCATCAATGATTACATGCTGGAGATGCTGCAGGTGCGGGAGCCTTGCCTGACCTTCAACGGGGAGCTAAAAGCGCTGGCGCAGATCTTCTCTGGCATTGTCGACGCCAAAAGCCCATTCACGATGACGCATTCACTCGGTGTGAGCAGGTTGTCGCGGGCATTGGCCGAGCAGATGGGAGTCAGTGCCATCCATTGTGACATGCTGGAGATCGCCGGTTTGCTGCATGATCTGGGCAAGCTCAGGGTGCCGGACGAGATCCTAGACAAGCCTGCCAGCCTGACGAAAGAGGAGCGGGCCATCATTAATACCCACAGCTTCGAGACTTACCAGATCCTGCGCCATATCGAAGGGTTTGAGGAGATTGCCTGTTGGGCGGCCTATCACCATGAGGAGCCTGATGGGGAGGGCTATCCGTTCCACCTGCCGGCATCCGCCATGGCGCTCGAAGCACGGATCCTGCGGGTCGCCGATATTTTTCAGGCAATGGTGCAGGACAGACCTTATCGGCGCGGCCTGCCTGCCCGTGACGCATTGACCTTTATGCAGCAACTGGCGGATCAGGGGCGGGTCGATCCCGCTGTGGTGGCGGTGCTGGCCGATCACCTGCCGCAGATGATGATGGCAGCCATTCCGGATCGCGAGCCGGATCATGCCATCAATTGAGGGAGAGGCTGGCCGCTGACTCATACTGCCGTGAGCCAGCTATGCTTGGAACAAGCCGAGCATGGTGCCGGTACCGGCGCACAAGACGCCAGCTTGATGGACTACCGTAGGGGAGCAGATATGGAATCGCTAAAAGCCAAGGATTATATGCAGAGCAGACCCATCACCTTCACTGCCGACATGATGGTGCAAGCTGCGGTCGAGAAATTTCTGAACAGTCATCAGCTCGGTGGCCCGGTGGTGGATAGGCAGGGCCATCTGATTGGCTGGATCTCCGAGCAGGATTGCATCGCAGTGCTGCTTAAGGAGGCCTATCACTGCGAACAGGTGGCGCAGGTCAAGGATGTGATGCGCAAGGAGGTGTTGTCGGTGGGTCCCGATACCAGCATTTTGAGCCTGGCGGAGATGATGATGGGACAAAAGCCGAAGATCTATCCGGTGGTGGATGAGGGACGACTGCTCGGTGTCATCAATCGCCACAACGTCATGCAGGCCATTCACGCCCAGCTCACCACCTGTTTTGTCCATCACACCCACGGTTAACCCTGTTTTCCTCTCTCCCAAGGCAAGCTTCGGCTTGCCTTGGCTATTTCATATGCTGCGATTTATTCATGTTATGCCATCTTACAATGGTTGTTTTGTCATGTTTGAGGAGCGGCCAATCTCTCTGTCTTCCCATATATAACGCTACGTTAAGGCTTGCACCGTTCCCGCTCGCTCTTTAGGATCGCTCCCAGCTTATCGATATGGCCCCTCTGGGCACCTATTTAAGGAATTCGTACCTTGTCTCTCTCTATCGAGGCGCTGCGCCGCCGTCTCTCTGCCTGCATGAACCTCGACGCCCGCCGCCTTTCCAGCCGTCTGCACGGGGTCAAGAAGCTGCCTGAAGGCAAACAGGCCGCCGTGCTGGAGACCATCGCCGCTGATTTGGCCGCCGCCGAAGTACGCTATCAAACCCGTCTGGCCGGAGTGCCCAAGGTCACCTATCCGGACAACCTGCCGGTGAGCCAGAAGCAGGCGGAGATCGCCAAGGCAATTCAAGAGCATCAAGTGGTGATCATTGCAGGGGAAACCGGCTCGGGCAAAACCACCCAGATCCCCAAGATCTGTCTGGCGCTCGGGCGCGGGGTGAAGGGCTTTATCGGCCACACCCAGCCGCGCCGTCTGGCAGCCCGCACCGTCGCGGCCCGTATTGCCGAGGAGATGGAGTCCGAGCTTGGCCACTACGTGGGTTACAAGGTGCGCTTTACCGATCAGGTGAGCGAGCAGACCCACATCAAGCTGATGACTGACGGTATTCTGCTGGCGGAGATCCAGAACGACCGGATGCTCACCCAGTACGACACCATCATCATCGATGAGGCCCACGAGCGCAGCCTCAATATCGACTTCATTCTGGGCTATCTCAAGCAACTGCTGCCCAAGCGCCCCGATCTCAAGGTGATCATCACCTCGGCCACCATCGACCCGCAACGTTTCTCCCGCCATTTCAACAAGGCGCCGGTGATCGAGGTCTCCGGCCGCACTTATCCGGTGGAGGTGCGCTACCGTCCACTATTTGTTGATAAAAAAAGCAGTGACAAGAGCGAAGGGCTGGAGGAGCGCGACGAACTGCAGGGGATCTTCGATGCGGTGGAAGAGCTGGCCCGCGAAGGGCTCGGGGACATCCTTATCTTCATGAACGGCGAGCGGGAGATCCGCGATACTGCCGATGCCCTGCGCAAGCTCAACCTGCGCGACACCGAGGTGCTGCCGCTTTACGCCCGTCTTTCCAACGCCGAGCAGAACAAGGTGTTCCAGCCCCATGCTGGGCGACGCATCGTGCTCGCCACCAACGTGGCTGAGACCTCGCTGACGGTGCCAGGCATTCGCTACGTTATCGATCCGGGCACCGCCCGCATCAGCCGCTACTCCTGGCGCACCAAGGTGCAGCGCCTGCCCATCGAGCCGGTCTCCCAGGCCAGTGCCAACCAGCGTAAAGGGCGCTGCGGCCGGGTGGCGGATGGTATCTGTATCCGCCTCTACTCGGAGGAGGATTTCAATAGCCGTCCCGCCTTTACCGACCCCGAGATCCTGCGTACCAACCTGGCCTCCGTCATCCTGCAGATGCTGGCGCTCGGCCTTGGCAATATGGAGGCGTTTCCCTTCGTCGAGCCACCGGAGTCGCGCCATATCAAGGACGGTCTGACGCTCTTGAAAGAGCTGGAGGCGGTGCGCGAGCTGCCCGCCACCGGCGAGCGCGAAGCCAAGTTGCAGCTGACCGAGACCGGTCGCCAGCTCTCGCGCATCCCCCTTGATCCGCGTTTGGCGAAGATGGTGATCAGCGCGGCGCAGACCGGCTGCCTGAGCGAGGTGATGGTGATCACCGCGGCCCTCAGCATTCAGGATCCCCGCGAGCGGCCCATGGAGAAGAAGCAGGCCGCTGACGAGCAGCACAGACGCTTTGAGGACAAGGATTCCGACTTCCTTGCCTTCGTCAATCTGTGGAATTACCTGAAAGAGCAGCAGGATGCCCTTGGCAGCAACCCGTTCCGCCGCATGTGCCAGAAGGAGTTTCTCTCCTACCTGCGGGTGCGTGAATGGCAGGACATTCACTTCCAGCTGCGTCAGACGGTCAAGGAGCTGGGTTTTAAAGCCAACCATGAACCTGCAGATTTCAAGACGGTGCACTGCGCGCTGCTGACCGGACTCTTGAGCCATATCGGCAACAAGGATCTGGAAAAACCGGAGTTTCTCGGCGCCCGCAACGGCCGCTTCCACCTGTTCCCGGCCTCGGGTCTGTTCAAGAAGCCGCCCAAGTGGGTGATGGCCGCAGAATTGGTGGAAACCTCGCGCCTCTACGCCCGTATCAACGCCAAAATTGAGCCCGAGTGGGTGGAGCCGCTGGCAGGCCACCTCATCAAGCTGCACCACAGCGACCCCCACTGGTCGAAGAAAAACGGCGCCGTAATGGCCAAGGAGAAGGTGACCCTCTATGGCCTGACCCTGGTCAATGAGCGCACCATCAACTTCAGCCGTATCGATCCGGCGCTGTGTCGTGAGCTGTTTATCCGCCGCGCGCTGGTGGAGGGGGATTTCGAGACCCGTCATCGTTTCTTCAGCGATAACCGCAAGCTCTTGGCCGAGGTGGAGGCGCTGGAGCACAAATCCCGTCGGCGCGACATTCTGGTGGATGACGAGGATCTGTTCCGCTTCTACGATGCCCGTTTGCCGGAGGAGGTGATCTCTGCCCGTCACTTCGACAAGTGGTGGAAAGAGGCGCAAAAGCGGGATCCCGAGCTGCTCAACTTCGAAAAAGAGATGCTGATGAAGGGGGATGCCGCCCACATCAGCGATCTCGACTACCCCAACTTCTGGCAACAGGGGCGCCTCAAGCTCAAGTTGACCTATCAGTTCGAGCCGGGTGAGGCGGCGGATGGTGTGACCCTGCATATTCCGCTGCCGCTCCTGAATCAGGTGGAGGTGAAGGGGTTTGAGTGGTTGATCCCCGGGCTGCGTCACGAGCTGTTGGTGGCCCTTATCAAGTCGATGCCCAAGCCGATGCGCAAGAACTTTGTGCCGGCGCCCAACTATGCCGATGCGCTGCTCGCCAGTATCAACCCCGAGCAGGGGCCGCTACTGGACGAGATGGAGCGCCAGCTGCGGCGGATGACTGGCGTGACCGTGCCCCGTGAATCCTGGGACTGGAATGCGGTACCCGATCACCTGAAACTCACCTTCCGGGTGGTGGATGACAAGCACAAGAAGGTAGCGGAAGGCAAAGATCTGGAGGCATTGAAAGAGTCGCTTCGCGGCAAGGTGCAGGAGACCCTGTCGCAAGTGGCGGACGATGATATCGAGCAGTCCGGTCTCACTCTGTGGAGCTTTGGCGAGCTGCCGCAAGAGTACAGTCAGAAGCGGGGCGGTTTCGAGGTGAAGGCCTACCCGGCCTTGGTAGACGAGAAGGATTCGGTCGCCATCCAGCTGGTGGAGAGCCCGGTGGTGCAGCAGCAGCTGATGTGGGCCGGTCAGCGCCGGCTGGTGCTGCTCAACGTGCCATCTCCTATCAAGTATCTGCAGGAGAAGCTGCCCAACAAGGCCAAGCTGGGGCTCTATTTCAACCCGTTTGGCAAGGTGGCTGAGCTGATTGACGACTGCATCGCCTGCGGCTGCGACAAGCTGATTGAGCAGCATGGCGGACTGGCTTGGGACGAGGCCTGTTTCGAGGCGCTCAAAGAGTTTGTCCGTGCCGAGCTCAACGATGCGGTGGTGGAGGTAGCCAAGCAGGTGGAGGCCGTACTGACGCTGTCCCACGAGATCAAGAAACGGCTCAAGGGGAAGATGCAGCTCGACACCGCCTTTGCCATGTCCGATATCCAGCAGCAGTTGGGCAACCTTATTCACAAGGGCTTTGTCACCGAGACCGGCTGGCAGCGGCTGCCGGACCTCTTGCGTTACCTGCGGGCCATCGAGCGTCGCCTGGAGAAGCTGGCCATCGATCCCAACCGGGATCGGGTCTACATGCTCAAGGTGCACAGCGTGGAGTCGGAGTACAAGGCGCTGCTGGCCAAGATCCCCAAATCCCAGCTTATTCCCACCGAGGTGGCCAATATCCGCTGGATGATCGAGGAGCTGCGGGTATCCTTCTTTGCCCAGAATCTGGGGACCCCTTATCCGGTCTCCGATAAACGGGTGCTTAACGCCATCGCTCAGTGCTAAGCTGCTATCTAACTGTTTTAACAGCATGATAGCGGGTGCTGAGAAGGGGCTGCCGGTCAGGTAGCCCCTTCAAACCGCAAGTCAGGGAGGCAAGGATGCTGGGGATCTGGTTGAGTGTGGCGCAGGTGGTGATCAGCGGTTATCAACCCATCGCGGAACAAACCTGGGTGCAGTTGAACCCGGAATATTACCCGCTGGCGCGCACGCCGCCTGCGATGTTTGTGGCCTGGCGTGGCAATCAGTTTCCGCCGCTGGCCAAAAAGCAGAAGCACGGTCGCTGGCAGATCCTCTTTCCCGCCCGGTTGGTGCCCCCCTTCGATCTGTTCGAGGGGGAGGCGCAGCTCTCCAAAACCTATCTGGCAAGGCTGCGGCGCATCGACGAGATGGCTTACGGGGTCGTCCCCGGCCAGGTCGCTGCAATTGTGCAGCAGGGGAGTGGGTCCCCTGCTTATCACGCGCAACCTGTCGCGCCCTTTATCGCCGAGTTCCGTACACCCCAAGACGCGTTCGGTGGTGTTGATATACCCAGCGACCCCGACGAGAGCGAACCTCTACTGGCTCAGCTGGGGGCGACCTTTCGCACTGCGGGGATGAGTGGTGCCCAAGGAGATGAGGGAGTAGTGAGCGCAGATATAGCGCTCGCCAGCCACACGGCTAGCTTATCCGCAGGCAGTGACGTCATGCTTACCCTCTCGGCTCCTGCGGCCGGCGGTCCACAAACCGTGTGTCATCAGGTCGCCGCAGGGGAGACCCTGTGGCGTATAGCGAATCAGTTATCCAGCGCCCGGGGAGCAGATACCTACAGCTATTTGCTGGCGCTGGTGGCAGATAATCAGCCGCGGCTTGGCAAGAGCATTCGAGTCAGAACGGGGGAGGGTCTCTACTGCCCGCGCGCCGAGACCCTGGCGCGGTTTGATGCCCTGAGCCCGGCCCAGCGTCAGCAGCAATTCGCCCGGTTGGAGCAGGGGCGCTAAATGCAGAGTCGGTACCTTGTATCCGAAGTTGGCCCGTGGTAGTATTCGCGCTCGTTTTGCGAGGTGTTGACCGGTCGCAGTTAGCACCATAAATTCATCCAAAAGAGATACATACTATGTCTTTCGTATTCCAAGCTGAAGTCCGTTCTGACCTGGGGAAAGGTGCGAGCCGCCGCCTGCGTCAAGCTGACCAAGTTCCTGCCATCGTTTACGGTGCAGGCAAAGAAGCCCTGTCCATCACTGTTGACCACAAGAAAATGATCCTGGCTCAAGAGAAGCCGGAATTTTATGAGTCTGTACTGACTCTGGTTATCAACGGTGAAGAAGTTAACGTAAAAGTGAAAGCTATCCAGCGTCACCCGGTACGTTACAAGCTGATCCACCTGGACTTCGTTCGCGTTTAATAGCGAACCGTCAGGTCGAAGAAAAGCCACTCTCAGGAGTGGCTTTTTGCTATCTGGCATCTTGTGAGCGGGCTGAAAGGACTTTGCCTGATAAGCCAGCAAGGTGGTTATCCCAGCTGGCTAAGGGCCTGTTGGCAGCGCTGCTCGGCGGCATCAAGTTCCAGCAGTACCATCCTGATATCTTCCATCTGCTGTTGCAGTGTCTCCCGTTTCTCCTCAACCAGTCCCAGCATGGTCTGTAACTGGGTGCGGCTGCTCTTGTCGGCATCATAGAGATCAAACAGCTCGCGGATCTCGGCGAGGCTGAATCCGAGCCGCTTGCCGCGCAGGGTGAGCTTGAGGCGAACCCGATCCTGCTTGCTGTAAATGCGGGTCTGTCCTTCTCTGGCGGGATTGAGCAACCCCTGATCCTCGTAGAAACGGATACTGCGCGTCGTAATATCAAATTCCCGGGCCAGCTCACTGATGCTGAAGCGCCGTCCTTCATCCTTGTTGTTCATACAGACTTCTTGGCGAACTAAATCCTGTCTGCACCTTACCTAAACGTAAACTGCACTGCAACTCTTGTTCCATCGCGTCAGAACCCCTATGTTATGGCCATGTAACAAACAGAGGCAGGCAAATGGATATTGCAATTGTGGCGGCAAAACGGACTCCGATGGGAGCGTTTCAGGGTGCATTGGCAGAGGTAACTGCGCCTGAGTTGGGAGCCTGTGCCATCGAGGCGGCACTGCAGCAAAGCGGGCTGCGTCCGGAGCAGGTCGATGAAGTGTTTATGGGCAATGTGCTGGCGGCGGGCGTGGGGCAAGCGCCAGCCCGGCAGGCGTTGTTGAAAGCAGGGTTGCCAGATAGTGTGCCTGCTACCACGGTCAACAAGGTGTGCGGATCCGGCATGAAAGCAGTGATGTTGGCCGCGGATACCATCCGCCTTGGTGACAACAGGGTAGTGGTCGCGGGGGGGATGGAGAGTATGAGCCGTGCCCCCTATCTGCTGGATAATGCCCGCAGCGGCTTTCGGATGGGGCATCAAAAGGTGCTGGACCACCTATTCCTCGACGGTTTGCAAGATGCCTATGATGGCCAGCTGATGGGGATACATGCCCAGCGCAGCGCCGATCAGGCCGGTTTGACCCGCAGTGCCATGGATGAGTTTGCTCTTGCGTCGTTGCAGCGTGCGCGCGATGCACAGCAAGCCGGCGCGTTTGCATCCGAGCTGGCAAGTGTCTATCGCGGTGAGTGCTTGTGGCTGGCCGAAGACGAGCAGCCCGGCAAGGGCAGACCGGAGAAGATCCCTACCCTGAAGCCAGCGTTTGGCAAGGAGGGCACCATTACGGCAGCAAATTCGAGCTCTATCTCGGACGGTGCGGCGGCGCTGATATTGATGGATGGCGCCACGGCGCAAGCCTGGCAGGTACCAGTGCTGGCACGGATCGTCGGTTATCAGAGCCATGCAGCATTGCCCGCCGAGTTTACCTCTGCGCCCATTGGCGCCATTTCACGCTTGCTGGCGCGTCTTGCATGGTCGGTGGAAGAGGTGGATCTGTTCGAGATCAACGAGGCCTTCGCCATGGTCACCATGCTGGCCATGAGCGGGGTCGGCATCCCTCATCACAAGGTCAATGTGCATGGTGGGGCCTGTGCGCTTGGTCATCCGCTGGGTGCGAGTGGCGCACGCATTCTGGTGACGCTGATCGCCGCGCTGCGGCAACGGGGTTTGCGGCGAGGCGTGGCCGCGCTCTGTATCGGGGGCGGGGAGGCGACCGCTATCGCGGTCGAGGTGAATGACGAGACGAATTAATTGGTGGCTTCCATCGCCAGCAGTTGTTCCGTGACCCAGGTGGTGGCGGCCAGATAGAGGTGACTCACCTTATCCTCGCTCAGCCCCAGGCGGGCTGTTCTGGCCGTTACCCGTGACCAGTTGGCGCTCTCGTAATCTTCACAAAACGCGAGGTAGAAACCGAGATTGCCTTTTCGCTCCAGCAGCGCCAGCCGAATATCGTCGATAAGAGGGATAGTGCCGAGCAGCTTGTCCATCGGCTGCTCCATCAGTACATCCAGCAGGGAGAAGAGACCGGTGATAAAGGCTTGTTGTGCCTGCTGGCTCGGAGCGTGGGCGTGGGCCAGCAGTTCACAGAATCGGGCACGGATCATCGACATCTGGTAGAGCTCGGCGCTCTTGCCCTTGCCGGCGCTGGTCGCGGCTACCAGCGAAACAAAGCGCTTTAGTTGGGTGTTTCCCAGATAGATGGCAGCCTGGCGAAATGACGAAATAGGGTTGGTGTGACCTTTGAGATGGTTGACATAGCGCAACAGCTTGAGAGAGAGGGAGATATCCTGACCGAGTAGCTGCTCAATCTTGTTGATATCAGGCTCTGCCTCGTTGACCACGTTGAGCAACTGCATCACCACGACTTGCGCTGGCTCCATGGTGGCTTGCTTGACCATCTCGGGTCTGCTGAAGAAAAAGCCCTGGAACAGCTGGATCCCCAGCTGTTTGACCCGCTCGAACTCCGCCTTGTCCTCTACTTTTTCCGCCAGATAGGTGAGCCCCAGCGTCTGATGCCGCTGGATAAACACTTTGATCTGCATCAGGGGGGTGGCACGAAGATCAAACTTGATGATGTGGATAAAGGGGAGGAAGCGCTCCCAATCCGGCGACATGGTGAAGTCATCGAGTGCCAGTTGATATCCCAGCTTGTGCAACTGTTTCACCTTTTCCAGCAGGGCATCATCCGGTGGGGAATCTTCCAGGATCTCAATCACCACTTTTTCGGGCGGCAGGCACTCTGCCAACCCCTCCAGCAGCAGTGAGTGGGGAAAATTGATAAAGCAGGGGCGGCCGCCCAAGAGCTGATCGATATTTTGTTGCAGGAACTGTTCGACCACCAGGCGTGACGTCGCCTGTTGGGAGGAGATGCTCGGGAAGACATTATTCAGACTATCGCGAAAGAGCAGCTCATAGGCATGAGTTTTGAGGTCTCTGTCGAGGATCGGCTGTCTTGCTACGTAGGAATACATGCCTTGCTCCAGTAAAGGTACTGGGTTGATTTTATGGTGTTGCAGAACACTATGCCAGTGTTCACCTTATTGAGTAAGGCAATAATTGGCATAGCGTTTTTTGCAGGGAAGGAATTTAGAAGAGATAGCTCAATTGTGCACCAGCCAGCCAGGCATCCCCTTCAGAAGTGCCCTGGAAGGTGGAGGTCGTCATCGGATTACCCGGTTGCAGCTCCATTTTTTCAGTGACATCCACCTTTTTGCCATCGATCAGGGTCAGCCCCAGATCCACGGTCAGGTTGGGCGTGAACTGATACCCCATTCCCAGGCTGTACCAGAGCCGATCGGCATCCGGGATGGAAATGGTACGACGATCGGCTGGCACCGGGCTGGCGTCATAGGCCACACCGGAGCGCAGTTGCCACTTGGGAGTGACCTGATAGGTCATACCGATGGCGTAGCGCCAGCTATCTTCCCAGTGCTCGTCCTTGATGTGCATGTTCTGCAAATTGTTGAGATCAGCTTCCAACTGAACGAATTTGCTCCAGTTGGTCCAGTTCAGGCTGCCGTGGATAGCCAGCTTGTCAGTCAGCTGATGGAATGCCGCCAACTCTGCTGTCGCTGGCAACGGCAGATCCAGACTGCCGGTATCTCTGATCTCGGTAACGGAGCCATCTGCATTGGGTCGGCCCACGATAGCATCTCCCGAGAGGGTCAAAGTGACATCGTGACGGTAGGATAGGCCAATTCGGGTTTGTTCGGACAACTCCAGCAAGGTGCCGACATTCCAGCCCCATGCCCAGCCATCCCCTTGCAAATGTTTTGCGATCAGGTTGCGAGAAGGGAAGGTGCCACCGACTTCGCCTTCGCCCTGAATAGCAGAGATCCCGGCACCAATTGACCACATCTCATTGAGGCGATAGGCGAGTGAGGTACCCAGATCCATGGTCTTGATATCGGAGACATTGCCAAAGTGTCCCGCGCTGTAGTTATCCGGCATCTTGACGCCAAGACCGTAGTAAGAGGTCGCCGAGAAGCCGAGTCGCCACTGCTCATTGAGTGGAATGATCAGATAGGCGTTGGGAACCCAGGCTGCGGCGGCGATATCGTGTGCACTGGCATCGGAGGTGACGATGCCGGCTTTGGTCGGCAAGCGGGTGTTGCCTTCAATATTGACGTCAGGACTGACATAGATGACTCCGCCAGAGAGCGCCATCTGATCGAAGCGGGTCATGGCTGCTGCATTGCGGGAGAGCACACTGGCGTTATCCGCGATGGCGGCCTCACCTGCAAAGGCGCGCCCCAGGCCTGTAGCGGACTGTTCAGCCAGCTGGAACCCGGCGGCATGAGTCTGACCCGCGATCACCAGCAGGGCGATGGCGGACGGTTTGATGATGGGATGCATGGCAAAATCCTTGCTGTTACCCGAAGGTTCAATCGGTCATATGAATGGAGGCAGGATTTTATATGGTATGACCAGTAAGGCAACGGTAATGGCCAGTATCTGGATAAAACAAGATTAAATGCTGGGATGATGCACTCTAATAGCTTGATTAGAAAAGAAAAATAAACACGTGTGTGCTACATGTGTGCGCTGAGATGGTTTTGTCGAATAAAAAAAGAGCGCCTGACGGCGCTCTTTCAATTCTATCAATAATCAGAACTTCATGTTGAACTGGGCAGAGGCCAGGAAGGCGTTGCCGTGGGAAGTACCTTTCCAACGGAGGCTGTCGGAGTGGCTACGCAGACCTTCGTTGACGTCAACTTCTTTACCGTCCAGATAAGCCATACCAAAGTCAACGCTCATATCGGTGTTGATATGGTAGGTGGCACCGGCGCTGTACCAGATACGGTCAGAGTCGGGAATGCTCAGGCTGCGGTAGTCAGCTTCGATCGGGGTGTTGTCATAGGCAAAGCCCATGCGAGCTTCCCATGCCGGGTTGATATACCAGGTACCGCCGATGGAGTAGCGAGTAGAATCTTTGAACTTCTCATCTTTTTGCAGACATACGCCGCCAGCACATTGGCTGCTGGTTGCTTTCAGCTCCTGGAAGGCGCTCCAGTCAGTCCAGTTTACAGAGTAATGAACAGCAAACTGCGGGCTCAGGCGATGGTAACCGGCGAACTCGGCTTGTGCAGGCAGATCCAGCTTCAGGTTGCCATCCACTGTGCGATTCAGTGAGCTTGCGCCTTGGAAATCACCGTCAAAGCTCATATCGACTTGTGAACGGTAGGTCAGTGCGAAGCGATGGTTTTCATTGACTTCATACAGGGTCCCAACGTTCCAGCCAAAGCCCCAGGTGTCGCCTTTCAGGTGAGCCAGACGAGTATCTGTCGGCAGCGGGCCACCTTTGTCAGGAGGATTCAGCGGACCCAGCAGACCGGCATAGCGGTTGAGTTCGGCGGCACCGTAAACGGCGTTGATACCAGCACCGACACTGAAGTGTTCGTTGACACGATAGGCAATGTTCGGGTTGATATTGAAGGTCATCAACTCGGTATCGCCAGCACCGGCACCAGCCGGGAAGGTTTTGGAGTATTCGGTGGAGAGACCGTAGTTGGAGAAGATGCCAATACCCCAAGCCCACTGGTCATTCAGCGGCTGAATAAAGTAGGAGGCGGGAACGAAGGCTGCCGGAGCAATACCACTTTCGCTGGCTGGAGCCATTTTGTTCGCGCCAGCGTAAACAGCACCATCCACATCGACATCCGGTTTGATGTAGGTGCCGGAGACAGAAACTGCCATCTTGTCGAAGGTGGTCATGGCGGCCGGGTTACGGGCCAGAACGGAGGCGTTGTCGGCAATAGCGGCTTCACCGGCATAGGCGCGACCCAGACCAGAGGCCGAGTGCTCGTTCAACTGGAATGCCGCGGCATGGACTTGACCGGTGGCCAGCGCGATGGTGGCGGCAATCAGGCTCTTCTTGAAAATAGTTGTCGTCATGGTGTTCTCTCTTGTAGGCAGATTTTTTTGCCGATATTGGCTGCACGTTCAATGCAAACCTCGACAAAATCCGTTTTTATTTCAGCTTCTTCCCAATCAATTCTGGCGTGATTCTATGGATCTGGTAGGAGGTAAGAAATCAGACCAGTGACAGCAGAATACATAAAAGTGATCGATGTGTTAATCATTTGTTTTAACTTGCTGTTTAATTCATCATTTTGAGGGTCTAAAGGTGGATTATTGACCTGGATTGCCGATCTCCGTCACAAAAATAATTTTGTCAATTTTTCGAAATCTTGAGGCAAATGAGTGACAAAGGGGAGTAATCAGGGGGGGAACAGGCAGCGGCTGGTGACCGCCGCCTGCTATTGAGGATGGCTCTGAGGTTGTTAACCGGCGATGTTAAATGTCCCACTGCAGACGTGACTGCAGAGCGTTGGCAACGGGGGCAAGTGGCTCTTTCATCTCGCCAATCAGTACCATATTGGCGCCTTTGAGCTGGACTATCTCCCCTTTGAGGGTGCCATCTTCAAAGGTGGCCTGTTGCAGGGTTAATGGCACATGTTTGGGCACTAAAAAGAGAGTGACAGGCCCCATTTTTCCCTGGATCACCATGTGCAAGGCCGGTCCCTGATAAAACGAGCAGTGATTGACATAGGTCACCTTGAGCCCATCCATCCCGCTTAAGGTGGCACCATACTTCTCCATCTTGGCATTGATGTTATGCAGATTGACCTGCTCATCGACACCTTCAATAAAGGGTTCTTCGCCATAGACATGAGCCATCGCCACCTGTGCGAGGGAGAGGGCCGCAGGAGCCGTTTCTGGCAGCGTGATCCAGCGGGTGCTCATTCCCAGCAGGAAGGCGACCGATGCAGCCAGGGCGATCTGGCGCCAGGATGTCGATGTCCGGAGCTTGACTGGCGCCGTGCCAAGGGGGCGGGATGGCGGCAAATCATCTGGCGCGTCACTGTCTTGCTGCATGGCTTGCCTGAGCAGGATCCGCTCGGCCAGTCCGGCTGGGACCTCTACCTGCATGGCGCGCTTGAGGGTTCTGTCGAACTGCTTCATCTCGTCGAGATAGTTCCGATTGGCCTGGCTGGCGTCAGCGGTTCTGAGAAAGTCCGGTTGTTGATCGTTGGGCTGGATCATGGCGTTGCGGCGAAATTCGAGTTCATCCATGTCCGTGTCCTCTTGCTTGGTTCTTCTGCTCCATCGCCTCCTTGATCTGGTTGCGGGCGCGAAACAGGCGGGTCATAACGGTGTTCTTGTTGAGGCCGAGCATCTCGGCAATCTCCTCACCACTGAATCCTCCCACGACTTGCAGCAGCAGTGGCTCCTGGTACTCCTCGGGTAACCGGGCGATGTGACGGTGCAACCACTCGTTCTCCATCTCCTGCTCGCTGTGCAGCGCATCGTGCTGGGGTTGAGGGTGATCGTCGAGATCCACCAGCTCCAGCTGTTTACGTTCAAAGCGGCGGGCGTTCTCCCGTCTGAGGATGGTGATCAGCCACCCCTTGGCCGCCTTGTCATCCTGCAGGGTGTCGATAGCCTTCCAGGCACGAAGGAAGGTCTCTTGCACCAGATCTTCCGCCACGTTGGGATCCCTGGTCAGCCAGTAGGCATACCGGTAGAGATCGCCATGTAGTGCATGAACCAGTGCTTCAAATTTGGTTTGTTTGTCAGCCATGGGATCAGAGACCGGCGAAGTGGCCGGATCATTTCCACCAATATGCTGCTGAGCACGTTTTTTTCTAAAAAACAGCAGTGCCATAGGGCAATCCTTGTCAGGGGGCGTGGCGGCGGGAGCGGGAACTCCCGTGCGCCAGCAGGTAAATCAGGTACGCAATACCGGCCATTTCATCAGCCCTGAGGGTACGCGCCAGAGCGCGCCACTCGATGGGCGGGCCAGAAGAGGGCCGTGCAAAACAGGCTCGCTCGAGTGCGGCGAGCCCGTTGCCGAGCCGATTATGCCCAGTGTCGGGCAACTGGCCTAATTGATAATAGGAGACCTGCCAGCGCAAGGTCGCCCACTTGATCAGCGCCTTGCGACTGGCATCCGGCTGGTGTTGGGCAAGGGCACGTTGTAGTTGATAGAAGGCTCGCCAGCGGGGCCAGTGGCGCCATAGCGCACGCAGCGTTATGGCCAGCACGACCCACCAAAGGCTCTCTCGCAGTGCCATCTGTGATGTCTGCTGATCAGGTTGCCGATTTGTCGTTGCCTGAAACGCCAGCGTGATGGCAGGGAGGCTGGCCTGCTCAATCCGGCCACTTTGGGTATTAAACCAGGGCAGATCAATGGGGGGCAGCTGGTAGTCGCCGCTCTGCTCCGCGACCAGAGTCTGGCGCCACTGTCGCTCAAACAGCAGCTTGCCATCTCGGTAACGCTCCTGCTGTTGCTCGCCATCGGGATGTGCCTGTATGCCGTTTGGCAGTTGATGGGCCATCAGGGGGGCAAGCTGTATCTGGCCGCTGTCACCATTCTCCATGGTCAGGGTGAGGATCCGGATCAGCGGTTCACCCACTTCCCCCGTGGAGGCCGGTTCAAGCCGTTGACTCAGGGTCAGCCGGGTGGCCACTGGCGTGGCGGGGGCTTTGTCGACCCGAACCTCGAGTGGTGCCGCGCGGGCCGAGAGTTTTTGCGGCTTGCTCCCTTGCTGCGTGAGCTGCCCCTGCAAGCGGGGTGAGTCGAGGTGCCAGAGTCCCGGCGCTTTTGCCTGAACGAGCCAGCTGCGGGTGAGCCTGCCGGGCAGACCTGCCTGAGCGGGGGCGATCCACTCGTCGCTACCGAGGCGACGGATGGTGAAGTGGGCAGAGCTAAGCTCGCTTAGCGCCGGGTTTTGCATACTGGTGGGCAGCCACAGTGTCAGCCGGTAGATCACCGGCTGGCCGGGATAGAGCGGGCCCTGATGTTCAAGGCTGGCCTGCATCTCGAGGGGCGAGGGGGCTGCGGGTTGCGGCAGTGCCGCTGTTTTCACCTCTCTCAATGGCAGGGTGAGCGAGGGGGTAAACTCATTTCCCAGCTTGAGCGGGGCAATCACCATCTCGGTATTTGCAGGTGAACCGCTCTGGTGCAGCGGGATCTGCCAGCGAGTCAGTTGTTGTACCGGGGTGGTGACCCGGCTTATGGTCACTCTGCCCACCGCAAACTGGCGCAGTAAGGGGGTGAGCTCAAGCTCGCTGCTCTGGCGCTCGCCATCCGCTTCGATGATCAGCAGCCAATCGCTGGGGTCAGCCCCCGGCAGCAGCTCTGCCCGGGGGGGCAAGGCCCAGCAAAGTGGACTCGCGAGTGCGAGCAACAGCCCCCATCCTGCCCGCGTCACCAGGGCTCCTCCACCTTGATAAGATCCCGGCGCAGCGCCTCTTTACGCAATCGCTGTTCGAGCAGCAACACCGGGGGAGAGGGGGGCAGGGGCATTGCCGTCGCCTGCTGAGTTGCCGATGGTTCGGGTTGCTTGCTGTTGCTGGTATCGGGAGCAGCCGCCGCAGCGCCCTGTAACAGAGAGAGATTATAGAGCGCATCTTCATGCCCGGGTTCGAGCGCCAGAGCGGCCAGATAGGCCTCCTTGGCGGCCGCAAACTCCCCCAGTTGCAGCAGGGCATTGCCGCGGTTGTAGTGGGCGGTGGCGCTCGTCGCTTCCTGATAGGCTGAGATAGCTTGTCGGTAAGCTCCGGCCCGATACCAGGCGTTGCCGCGCCAGACTGGATCGTTGAAGGTATGGGCAGCCCGCTGAAAATCCCCCTCTTGATAAGCCTGCATCGCTTGCAGATCCCCCCTCTCTGTTGCTTGCAGATCTTGTGGCGCAAGCAACTGAGCTCCCACCATCAGTACCATCATCAACCGGGCGCCGACTCTGGCCAACAAGGCCAGTGGTAACAAGGGGATCAGCAGCCAGGGGCCAAGATCCAGTGGTGCCGGGGTGAGGGCCGAGGTCGTGGTGGGCAGCGGTGCAAAGCGGGGTGCGTCGCTGCCAAGCCACTGCAGCTCACCACCGAGACGATTGGCCAGTGCGGCAATGGCCTGACTATCGGGGGCGGGCAACCGCGCGGGCATGCGGGTGGCAAACCCCAACTCATTGGCCGGAATGGCGGGTATGGGGGCCGGTTGACCGCTGCTGGCAAGCAGAATATCGAGGCGTGCCGACTGGGTGTCGCGGCAAAGAAGGCGTTGTTGGCAGGGCCACAGGGCGGCGATTTGGGTCATCTGATTCTGGGTGAGGTCGTCGGTGATCAGCAGCAGACGCGCTTGTTCTCCAGGGGCCAGCTGCTTCATGGCAAGTTCCACCGCCCGTGCCGGGTTGCTGCCCTGCAACGGCATGATATCGGGGCGCAAGTCGGGCAGTAGCAGCGAAAGGGCCTGATGATCCCGGGTTGGCGGCATGGCGAGGTAGGCGTCGCCTGCGTAGAGGATCAGCGCAATGCGCTCGCCCTTGGCGCGGCTCAGCAGCTGCTGTAATTGCCATCTGACCCGGGTTGCCCGATCCGGTTTGAGATCGGTGGCGGTCATCGAGCGTGACAAGTCGAGCAGCCAGATATCGAGCGGTGCCGCGGGCTGCTGTTGCAGCTCACCGCGCAGTGCGGGACCACTCAGGGCCAAAATCACGGGCAGGGTTGCCAGCCAGAGCCAGGGGCGTTGAGGACGGGAGGCTGGCAGCAGATAAGCCTGCATCGCAGGTGCGAGCAGCGGGGGCTGGCGACGACGGTGCCACCCTTGCCAGAGCCAGGGGATGAGTGCGATCAGCCACAGGGGGCGGAGCAAGATCAGCTCCATCTGCGCGCGCCTCGTGCCAGCCAGTTACGCACCATGCGAAACTCCAGTCTGCAGTGTCCTGATGGCAGAAGCAGCAAGCCACAAAGCAGTGCCAACGGCCAGGGGTAGAGCTCGATCACCGGCTGGTACTGGGCAATCGGCATGGGGGCAGGTTCAAGGGTATTGAGGGTCGCATTGATGGCATCGAGATCGCTTTGGGTTCGCGCCCTGAAATAGCGCCCCTGTCCTGTTTTTGCCAGCTCTTTCAGGAGCGGTTCGTCCAGTTCGCTGCTGGGATCGGCCTGACCGCTGCCTGCCTCATCATAGGGTTGGATAAAGGTATCGGGATCGGCCCCGACCCCCAGCGTGTAGATCCGTATTCCCTGCGCTGCGGCGAGTTTGGCCTCCTGTAGCGGGTCGGCATTGCCTGCGGTATTGCGGCCATCAGTGACCAGCAGCAGGGCGGTGGGGCGACGAAGATCCCCATGCTGACGTGCCAGCTGGATCGCCTCGCCAAGGGCGGTGGTTCGGCCGACCAGATCAAAATCGAGCTCGTCGCTCAAGGTCAACAGCGCCGGGATCTCCTGAGTGAGGGGAGAGAGCAGATAGGCGTGATCGGCAAAGACGATGAGGCCCACCCTGTCTCCGGCACGTTTGGCGATCAGCGCCTTGATCTGCTGGCGAACCGCCGTCAGCCGTGCTTGCTGCTCGCCGTTATCGAGCATATCAGGGGTGCGCATACTGTCTGATAGATCCACCGCCAGCAGCAGATCCCGACTCCCTTCATATTGGATCACCGGTTCTCCCCACCACTGGGGACGGCAGAGGGCGAGGATAAGGGCGCACCAGAGCAGCATGGCGCGCCAGAGCGGTAATCCTGCCTGAGGACGCAGCAGCGCAAACCCGGGGTGAGCCAGATAGCCGCGGCGCAGGGGCGGCAAGCCGAAGCGCACCAGCAAGGGCAGCACCAGCGCCAGCGCAAACCAGGGCCAGGCCAGGATCATGGATGCCTCCGCGCGACTTTACGCCCAGAGCGGGGGGAGCGTTGCAAGAAGAGGGTTTGACCCCAGCGGCGATAATGTTGCCGAAGCTGTTCGCTCTGCTCGCTGCTCGGCTTCTGACTGCCATAGAGCCAACTGCTCCAGTGAGACGAAAACTGGCTAAAATTGCTGCCGCCGTGACGATCGACGAAGGCGAGCCACGCCTCTCCCTGAAGCTGGCGCGCCTCGGGCCAGCGTTGCAGTGCTTCATGACGCAGGGCCTCCTGTATGCGTGCCACCAGCAGCGCCGGATCTCCATCCAGCTGGCGACACCAGCGGCAGTAACGTATCACCCTGCGGGCAATCAGGACGATCAGCAGCAGCAATAACGCTGTGATCAACAGCCACAATAGCGCCAGCACTCTGGGGTCAAGACTCTGTTCAATCAGATCCGGCCCCGGGTGGATGTCTCGCATCAGGGCGGCCAGCGGCGGGGTGATAGCCTCCGAGGCGGGACTGGCGCTGTCGAGTTCGGCGGGCGAGATCATCCCTGATGACATAACCCCTCCTGCCACTGCTGTTGCAGCGTCTGGCTGTTATCGAGCAGATAGAGACGCTGCACCAATGGCAACAGCAACTGTTTGCCGTGGGCCAACTGCTGCTCGGCGGCATGCCGGTAGCGCTGGGAGAAACCGGCATGGCCTCCATCCAGCCAGCCCTGATAGTGCTGCCCTGGCCGATCGATGGCCACTGGCAGCTGGCCGTCAGAAGGAAGGGCAGCCTCGAGGGGGTCACGGATCTGCCAATAGTGAATATCGTGGCGACGGGAGAGCAGTTGCAATTGCTGACAGAGCACAGACTCGCAGGGTCTGTGATCGGTGATGATCGTCAGCTTGGCTCCGTGAGGCAACTTCACGCCAGACAAGGTGTCGGCCAGCGAGTGAGAAAGCGCCCGGCGGGCCAGCCCTTGCTGATAGTGATGGCAGAGGGATTCGAGCAGGGGCAGCACGCTGCCGCGCTGGCTCTGGTGATGGGGGATAAGCCCGTGGCAGATTAGGGTGTTGTGCTGCTTCTCCCCTTGCCAGATCAAGGCTGCCGCCAGCTCGCAGGCGAGGCGCGCCTTGAGCTGCAGTGTGGAGCCGAAATACATGGCGGGAGAGAGATCGAGCAGCAGCCAGTGCGCCTGATCCAGCTCCTCGCTATAGAGGCGGGTATAGGGACGACCGAGGCGTGCGGTCACTCGCCAGTCGATATGGCGTACCTCGTCACCAGCCTGATAGGCGCGCAGCTCTCGAAACGTGAGTCCGGGAGATCGGCCCGGTTTGCCGCGTTCGCTGTTGCTTCTGCCCGCGTGAGGTGGCTTCCTGGCCTTGGCCCATAGCCGGATACTGAGCAGCCGTGGCAGCGACAGGACGATATCGGGATGCAGACCGGGATCTAGGGGCATGGCACCTGATCCAGCAGTTGGGCGATCAGGATATCGTTATCCAGATTGTCTGCCAGTGCCTGATAGCTGGGTATAAGGCGATGGCGCAGCACAGGATAGGCTTGCAGCTGGATATCTTCCGGCAGCACATAATCTCGTCCGGCAAGCCAGGCTCGGGCGCGGGCGGAGCGAGCCAGCCCCAGCGTAGCCCGAGGGCTGGCCCCCACGGCAATCAATGGCTCAAGGGCAGGGCAAAGACCACTGCCCGGGCGAGTGGCGCAGACCAGCTCCACCAGATAGTGCTCCAGTCTGCTTTGCATGGTCACCGCCAGCACTTCGCTGCGGGCATGCTGCAAGCTGGTCTGACTCAGTGTCACCGGCGCCGCGCCAAGCTGTTCGCCGCTGGCGTTGAGCTGCAAGATGGCGAGCTCCATCGTGGGGCTCGGGTAATCCACCATCAGCTTGAGCAGAAATCGGTCGAGCTGGGCCTCCGGCAGGGGATAGGTTCCCTCCTGCTCGATGGGGTTCTGGGTGGCGGCGACCATAAAGAGAGGCGGCAGTCGCCAGCTCTTTTTGCCTACGGTGATCTGGTGTTCAGCCATGGCTTCCAGCAGCGCTGATTGTACCTTGGCCGGCGCCCTGTTGATCTCGTCCGCCAGCACCAGATGGTTGAAGAGGGGGCCTGGCTGGAATACAAAACTGGTATCCTGCGGGTGAAACACCTCGCTGCCGGTGAGATCCGCGGGAAGCAGGTCGGGGGTAAACTGGATACGGGCAAAGCGCCCCTCAACGGCGCCAGCCAGCGCCTTGACTGCGCGGGTTTTGGCCAGCCCGGGGGCCCCTTCGATTAACACATGTCCTTCACATAACAGGGCAATCAGGAGCCCTTCAATTAGCTCCTCCTGCCCCAGGATCTGACTGCCAAGATAGTCCCTAAGCGCTCTGAACTCCGCCGCTGCCATGCGATAAACCCGTTGTTTTTATGGAAGTTGATCTTTTTATACTCCAGTTGCTTCCCAAGGGCGAGCAAAGGGGCCTTGCCGCGCTTAATTTAGTTTCAATCAGCTGTATGAAACTTGTGATTGGATTGTTAAGATGTGGCGCAATGAGGTCAGACCTCTGCCTTTTAAACCAAGGAGCCAGGATGAAACAGCCATTGAAACTGACGACTCGCCAGGGCGAACGGATTGCCGTCGTGGCGGGGCTGCGTACCCCCTTTGCCAAGCAGGCCACCGCCTTTCATGGCGTGCCAGCAGTCGATCTCGGCAAACTGGTGGTGAGCGAGATGCTTGCCCGTACCGATCTCGATCCCAAGCTTATCGACCAGCTGGTGTTTGGTCAGGTGGTTCAGATGCCGGAAGCCCCCAACATTGCTCGCGAGATCGTGCTCGGTACCGGCATGAGCGTCAATACCGATGCCTATAGCGTCTCCCGCGCCTGCGCCACCAGTTTCCAGGCGGTGGCCAACGTCACCGAATCCATCATGGCCGGTACCGTAGACATCGCCATTGCCGGTGGGGCTGACTCCTCCTCCGTGCTCCCTATCGGAGTGAGCAAGAAGCTGGCCCGTGCCTTGGTGGATCTCAACAAAGCGCGCAATCTGCAGCAGCGCTTCAATATTTTGCGTCAGCTGCGGGTCAAGGATCTGCTGCCAGTACCGCCTGCCGTGGCGGAATACTCTACGGGACTTTCGATGGGACAGACCGCCGAGCAGATGGCCAAGAGTCACCAGATCAGCCGCGAGACGCAAGATGCGCTGGCTCACCGCTCCCACACTCTGGCCGCGCAGGCGTGGGCTGATGGCAAGCTCAGCGGTGAGGTGTTTACCGCCCATGTACCGCCTTACAAGTCACCGCTCGAGCGGGACAACAATATCCGTGAAAGCTCGGATCTGGCGAGCTACGCCAAGCTCAAGCCGGTGTTTGATCGAGTCCATGGCACAGTCACTGCTGCCAATGCCACCCCGCTCACTGACGGCGCCGCTGCCGTGCTGTTGATGCGGGAAGGGCGAGCCAAAGAGCTGGGCCTCGAACCGCTTGGCTATATCCGCAGCTTCGCTTTCTCGGCCATCGATGTCTGGCAAGACATGCTGATGGGGCCCTCCTATGCCACGCCGCTGGCGCTGGACAGAGCCGGCATCACGCTCAGCGATCTGACCCTGATCGACATGCACGAAGCCTTTGCCGCCCAGACCCTGGCCAACCTCAAGATGTTTGCCAGCCACGAGTTTGCCCGTGACAAGCTGGGCCGCGATCAGGCCATCGGCGAGGTGGACATGGAGAAGTTCAACGTCCTCGGTGGTTCGCTGGCCTATGGCCACCCCTTTGCCGCGACCGGTGCGCGGATGATCACCCAGACCCTGCACGAGCTGCGTCGTCGCGGTGGGGGACTGGGGCTCAACACCGCCTGTGCGGCGGGTGGATTGGGCGTGGCTATGGTGTTGGAGGTTGAATGATGAGCGCTAAGACTTTTTCCCTGGATGTTCGCAAAGATGGCATCGGCATCCTCACCATGGATGTGCCGGGCGAGAGCATGAATACCCTGAAAGCTGCCTTTGTCGAGGAGATCCGCTCCGTACTGGCCGAGGTGAAACGCAACAAGGATTTGATCGGTCTGGTGATCACCTCCGGCAAGAAGGACTCCTTCATCGCTGGCGCTGATATCACCATGCTGGCCGCCTGCACCAGTGCCAAGGATGCCGAGACCCTGTCGCGGGAAGGGCAGGAGATTTTTGCCGAGATCGAGGGGCTGACCATCCCGGTGATCGCCGCCATTCACGGCCCCTGCCTCGGAGGCGGGCTGGAGTTGGCGCTGGCCTGTCATGGTCGGGTGGTGACCGATCACGGAAAATCTGTGCTGGGATTGCCGGAAGTTCAGCTCGGTCTGCTGCCGGGCTCTGGCGGTACCCAGCGTCTGCCGCGCCTTATCGGGGTGGCCAAGGCGCTGGATCTGATGCTGACCGGTAAGCAGGTGCGGGCCAAACAAGCCAAGAAATTGGGGCTGGTGGACGATGTGGTGCCGCCGTCAATCTTGCTGGATGCTGCCATCAAACTGGCCAAAAAAGGTAAACCGCGTCATCAATTGAAGCGGGATCTGCAGGGCAAGGTGCTTGAGACCAACAAGCTGGGTCGCAAGGTGCTGTTCGATCAGGCCAGCAAGGGGGTGAAAGCCAAGACCCGTGGCAACTATCCGGCGCCGGAGCGGATCCTCGAGGTGGTGCGGATCGGTGTGGAGGAGGGGATGAAGGCCGGTCTGGCCGCCGAATCCCGCCACTTTGGCGAGCTGGTGATGACTGCTGAGTCTGCCGCCCTGCGTTCCATCTTCTTTGCCACCACCGAGATGAAGAAAGAGGTCACCTATCAGGGGGCCGCGCCGCGCAAGGTGGCCCATGCCGCCGTGCTGGGCGGTGGTCTGATGGGGGGCGGCATTGCGTTCGTCACCGCTACCAAGGCGGGCGTGCCGGTGCGGATCAAGGATGTGGCAAGCGCCGGGATCGGCAATGCCATGCGCTACAGCTATGACATTCTGGCCAAGAAACTCAAGCGCCGTCACATCTTGCGCAGCGAGCTGGAAAAGCAGATGAGCCTGCTGACCGGCACCCTCGACTATTCCGGTTTTCACAGGGTCGACATGGTAGTAGAGGCGGTGTTTGAAGATCTCGCGCTCAAACACCAGATGGTGAAGGACGTGGAGCGCGAGTGTGGTGAACACACAGTGTTTGCCTCAAACACCTCCTCCCTGCCTATCAACCAGATTGCGGCAGAGGCGGCGCACCCGGAGCGAGTCGTGGGGCTGCACTACTTCAGCCCGGTGGACAAGATGCCGCTGGCGGAGATCATCCCCCACGCTGGCACCAGTGCCGAGACGGTCGCTACCACCCTGGCTTTTGCCCGCGCCCAGGGCAAAACACCCATCGTGGTGAAGGACGAAGCCGGTTTCTACGTCAACCGCATCCTGGCGCCCTACATGAACGAAGCGGCGCGACTGGTGCTGGAAGGGGAGCCGGTGGAGGTGCTGGATAGCGCACTGCTGGACTTCGGTTTCCCGGTTGGCCCCATCACCTTGCTGGACGAGGTGGGGATCGATGTGGGCGCCAAGATCTCCCCCATTCTCGAGAAAGAGCTGGGCGGCGAGCAGTTCCAGGCGCCCAAGGCGTTCGACAAGCTGCTGCAAAATGATCGCAAGGGACGCAAGAACGGCAAGGGCTTCTACCTCTATGGCAAGGCGGCTCCGCGCAACAAGCTGACCGGCAAAGAGGGCAAGAAGACGGTGGACGAGAGCGTCTATGGCGTGCTCGGCATCAAGCCTTCTGCCAAGCTGGCCCGTCAGGAGATCGCCGAGCGCTGCGTGTTGCTGATGCTCAACGAAGCGGCGATGGCGCTGGATAGCGGTGTGGTGGCGTCGGCCCGTGATGGTGATATCGGCGCCATCTTCGGCATCGGTTTCCCGCCTTTCCTTGGCGGCCCGTTCCGCTACATGGACACCTTAGGAATTGATCATCTGGTTGGCCGTCTGGAGTATTACCAGAAGCGCCATGGCGACCGGTTTGCCCCCTGTGCCCGCCTCAAGGCGATGGCCGCAGAGCAGCAGACCTTCTACTGATAACTGCTGCCGATTGACCGCAAGGCAAAGAGGCCCGCACCCCATGCGGGCCTCTTTCTATGTTGTGGCTTGTTCGGGTTGTACGGCTTGGGCTGCGCTCATTCTGGCAGAGGCGGCCGATTAAAAAATGGCCCACCGAAGTGGGCCGTCGAGATATCACGTCACGGGTCAGATCCCCGGTTTGCGCTCCGGGCAACGACCTATGATATCTGCAGGCAGATCACCGTTATCCTGCTCCAGCACCACATCGAATCCCCACAGCTGATGCAGGTGTTTGAGCACCTCGTGGCGTGAGTCACCAAGAGGGATACGGTTGTGGGGAACATAGCGCAAGGTAAGGGAACGATCCCCTTTTACTGCTACGTTGTAGACCTGAATATTGGGCTCCAGATTGCTCAGGTTGTACTGGGCCGACAAAGTATTGCGCACCTGACGGTACCCCTCGTCATTGTGGATGGCGGAGACCTTCAGATAGTTCTTCAGATCGTCGTCATCAATGGCGAACAACTTCATATCCCGCATCACTTTGGGACTGAGGAACTGGCTGATAAAGCTCTCATCCTTGAAGTTCTGCATGGCAAAGTGGAGGGTTTCGACCCAGTTGCTGCCGGCATAGTCGGGGAACCAGTATCTATCTTCCTCGGTCGGGTTCTCGCAGATGCGGCGCAGGTCGGTAAACATGGCAAACCCCAGCGCATAGGGGTTGATCCCCGAGTAGTAGCGGCTGTTGTAAGCCGGTTGATAGACCACGTTGGTGTGGCTGTGCAGCACCTCCATCATGAAGCGATCGCTCAGCTTGCCCTCGTCATAGAGGTGATTGAGGATGGTGTAGTGCCAGAAGGTGGCCCACCCCTCGTTCATCACCTGGGTCTGCTTTTGCGGATAGAAATACTGACTTATCTTGCGCACGATACGCACCACTTCACGCTGCCAGGGCTCCAGCAAGGGGGCATTCTTCTCGATGAAGTAGAGAATGTTCTCTTGGGGCTCTGCGGGGTAGCGCCTGTCCTCCACCCCTGCCGCTTTATGCTGCTTGGGCAGGGTACGCCAGAGCTCGTTGACCTGAGTTTGCAGATAATCTTCCCGCGCCTTCTGACGCCGTTTCTCCTCTGCCATCGAGATCTTCTGGGGTCGCTTGTAGCGATCCACCCCGAAGTTCATCAGGGCATGGCAGGAGTCGAGCAGCTGTTCCACCGCCTCGATGCCGTGTTTCTCTTCGCACTGGGTGATGTAGTTCTTGGCAAACAGCAGGTAGTCGATGATGGAGGAGGCATCGGTCCAGGCCTTGAACAGGTAGTTGTTCTTGAAGAAGGAGTTGTGACCGTAGCAGGCGTGGGCCATCACCAGCGCCTGCATCGGCATGGTGTTCTCCTCCATCAGGTAGGCGATGCAGGGATCGGAGTTGATGACGATCTCGTAGGCCAGTCCCATCTGGCCACGCTTGTAGTTGCGCTCGGTATGGATAAAGCGCTTGCCGAACGACCAGTGCTGATAGCCGATGGGCATGCCGACGCTGGAGTAGGCATCCATCATCTGCTCGGCGGTGATCACCTCGATCTGGTTGGGGTAGGTATCCAGCTTGTAGAAACGGGCGACCCGGGCGATCTCCTGGTGATAGGTCTCCAGCAGATCGAAGTTCCAGTCTGGTCCGTCATCCAGTGGCGCTACACGTTTTTCTGTTTCGATCATGTGACCTCCTCACGCCGCTTGTTTCTTGAACAGCTCGCGGAACACCGGATAGATATCCTCGACTTTGCGAATGTGCTCCATCGCAAAGTGGGGGAACTGGCTGGCTACCGACTCATATTCGTGCCACAGGGTCTGGTGGGCACGGGTGGTGATCTCGATGTAGGAGTAGTACCGTACCCTTGGCATGATGTCCCGCGCCAGGATCTCCCTGCATTGCGGTGAGTCATCAGCCCAGTTGTCACCGTCAGATGCCTGCGCCGCATAGATGTTCCACTGGTTGGCGGGGTAACGCTCGTTGATGATGTCGTTCATCATCTTGAGGGCGCTGGAGACAATCGTGCCGCCTGTCTCCTGGGAGTAGAAGAACTCGTGCTCGTCCACCTCCTTGGCCTGGGTATGGTGGCGGATATAGACCACCTCGACGTTCTTGTAGGTCCGGCTCAGGAACAGATAGAGCAGGATATAGAAACGCTTGGCCATCTCCTTGGTGGCCTGATCCATGGAGCCCGAGACGTCCATCAGACAGAACATCACCGCCTGGCTGGAGGGGACGGGCCGTTTGACGAAGTTGTTGAACTTGAGATCGAAGGTGTCGATAAACGGCACCGCATCGATCCGTCGTTTCAGCTCCCTGATCTCCTTCTCGAGCAGGGCGATCTCGGCAAAGTGTTCGTTGGGATCGGTGGCCAGCAGGGCCAGCCGATCTTCCAGTTCATGCAGTTGGCGTTTCTTGCCCGCTTGCAGCGCCATGCGACGTGCCAGCGAATTTTGCAGGGAACGCACCACGTTGATGTTGGCGGGCACCCCGTTGGAGGTGTAGCCCGCCCGATAGGTTTTCACCTCCATCAGCTGATTGAGCTGGGTTTTCTGCAGCCTGGGCAACTCCAGATCTTCAAACAGCAGATCGAGATACTCATCCTTGGAGATCTGGAACACGAAATCATCGGCCCCTTCCCCCTGATTGGATGCTTGTCCCTCGCCGGAACCCTGTCCGCCGCCTCCTCCTTTGGGACGGTCAATCTTGTCGCCGGAGACGAACTGATCATTGCCGGGATGCACCATCTCCCGTTTACCGCCGTGCCCCTGATGAAAATGGGGCTCGCCGATATCCTTGGTCGGGATGCTGATGCTCTCGCCCTTGTCTACGTCCTGAATGCTGCGCTTGGAGACAGCATCCGAGACCGCTTGTTTTATCTGCTTCTTGTAGCGGCGGATGAAGCGCTGCCGATTGACAGCGCTTTTGTTTTTGCCGTTGAGCCTGCGGTCGATAAAATGCGCCATAACTCCCCCTTGAACAGTCAGGGTCAGGATGACTTGCGTACCCTGAGATACCATTCGGAGAGCAGTCGCACCTGTTTGCGGGTGTAGCCTTTCTCCATCATCCGTTCGACAAAGTTATCGTGCTTCTTCTGCTCCTCGGCCGAGGTTTTGCTGTTGAAGGAGATAACCGGCAGCAGCTCTTCCGTGTTGGAGAACATCTTCTTCTCGATCACGGTGCGAAGCTTCTCGTAACTGGTCCAGTTGGGGTTACGGCCTGCATTGTTGGCCCGGGCACGCAGCACGAAGTTGACGATTTCGTTGCGGAAATCTTTCGGGTTGCTGATCCCGGCGGGTTTTTCAATTTTTTCCAGCTCGCTGTTGAGAGACGCTCTGTCAAACAGCTGGCCGGTTTCGGGGTCACGGTACTCCTGATCCTGGATCCAGAAGTCGGCGTAGGTTACGTAGCGATCGAAGATGTTCTGACCGTACTCGGAGTAGGACTCGAGATAGGCGGTCTGGATCTCCTTGCCGATGAACTCCACATAACGCGGAGTCAGATAACCCTTGATGAACTCAAGGTAGCGATCGTGCAGCTCTTGCGGGAACTGCTCGCGCTCGATCTGCTGCTCCAGCACATAGAAGAGATGCACCGGGTTGGCGGCCACTTCCGCGTGGTCGAAGTTGAAGACGCGGGAGAGGATCTTGAACGCAAAGCGAGTAGAGAGACCATTCATCCCCTCGTCCACACCGGCGTAGTCGCGATACTCCTGATAGCTCTTCGCCTTGGGATCGGTGTCTTTCAGGCTCTCGCCATCATAGACCCGCATCTTGGAGTAGATGCTGGAGTTTTCCGGCTCTTTCAGCCGTGACAGTACCGAGAACTGGCCCAGCAGCTCGAGGGTGCCCGGAGCGCATTTGGCCTCGGTCAATTCGCTGTTGATCAGCAGTTTCTCGTAGATCTTCACCTCTTCGGAGACTCGCAGGCAGTAAGGCACCTTGACGATGTAGACCCGGTCGAGGAAGGCCTCGTTGTTCTTGTTGTTGCGGAACTGCTGCCACTCGGATTCGTTGGAGTGAGCCAGCAAAATGCCGTCAAAGGGGAGGGCTGAGAGCCCTTCGGTACCGTTGTAGTTCCCCTCCTGAGTTGCAGTCAGCAGCGGGTGCAGCACCTTGATAGGCGCCTTGAACATCTCCACAAACTCCATCACCCCCTGGTTCGCTTTACACAGCGCACCTGAGTAGGAGTAGGCATCTGCGTCATCCTGGGCGAAGTGCTCCAGCATGCGGATGTCGACCTTGCCGACCAGTGAGGAGATGTCCTGGTTGTTGTCATCGCCCGGCTCGGTTTTGGCAATGGCGATTTGATCGAGGATGGAAGGATTGACCTTCTCCACCTTGAACTTGGTGATGTCGCCGCCAAACTCGTGCAGGCGTTTGGCCACCCAGGGGGACATGATGGGGCGCAGATAACGGCGCGGGATGCCGTACTCTTTTTCCAGGATCTCCCCATCCTCTTCGATGTCGAACAGGCAGAAGGGGTGATCGTTGACCGGTGAGCCCTTGATGCGATAGATGGGCACCTTCTGCATCAGGGATTTGAGTTTCTCTGCCAGCGAGGATTTACCGCCGCCAACGGGGCCCAGCAGATAGAGGATCTGTTTCTTCTCCTCCAGCCCTTGGGCGGAGTGTTTGAGGTAGGAGACGATCTGTTCGATGGCCTCTTCCATCCCGTAGAAATCCTTGAAGGCGGGATAGCGTGCCACGACGCGGTTGGAGAAGAGTCGGCTCAGTCTGGGGTTGGCTGAGGTGTCTACCATCTCCGGCTCACCAATGGCGGTCAGCAGACGTTCGGCTGCGGAGGCGTAGCAGGCTTTGTCCTGCTTACACATATCCAGGAACTCCTGGATGGTATATTCCTCTTCTCTCGCTTTTTCATATCGCTGTTGGTAATGCTCGAATATGCCCATAACTTTGCCCTCGTTATAGTCGCTTACCCTGAAAAAAGTGGATGACTGCTTTTGTGTTGTGCGCTTTTAAAGCCTAGTCAACAGACTCCAGTAATCCATCACGGTTGATAGGTTAAATTCTGAAGAAACCTGCCCGATCCTTGTGCGGGGAGGGTCAGTCAACAACACCGCTATGTTACTGACTGTTAAATTATTTTTGCCACGATAGTGAGGTAAATGTCAAAGACATAAAAAATAAATGTTTATGGGAAAGAGGGAACTTATTGCGAAAAGATTAAGGGGTTTGACGAAAGGCAATGGGGCTGCGGGTTGGCGGGGTTATGGATGAGAATGTCATTACGTGAACGTCAACGTAAATCACTTTGTTTGGAGTTTTGGCTCTAATTTTTACATTGACGCTACATTTTGAGTGCCCTAGATTGGCGATGTGTGAGCAGCAAGACGCTTTAGCAAGAGAGTTGACTGTTGCCTCACCAAGCTCTGTTTAAGCACGTTTCCGTTGGCTTGACCCTCGCAACCGCGAGGGTCTTCTTTTTCGCGTCTGTAAACGCTTGTTTCTGCTGGTGGCTATTGACGCCGCCGGCACTCATCTAGCAAGGGTAGGCTTGTTGCACGGCCGCCAGGACGCGGGCAAACGGGTGGGCGGCCAACTGGCCTGCGCCCGCCAGCGATTTGGCCTTGACCCGGCTGGTCAGCGGTGTGGTGATGCCGCACAGGAAACGGGCCAGAACACGCGCATCCACGGAACCGGTCTTGGCAATCAGCGGATCGCACCAGGCACGGATCCCCGCCTCGTTTGGCATGGCCAGTTGGGGCAGGGGAGGGAGATGTGCCACCTCGCTGCGACAAACCGAACAGTGGCCACAATGAACCGGCGCCACCTCATCGGCAAAATAGCGGGCGAGGCGGTGGCTCAGGCACTCACTTGAGGTGAAAAAGTCGAGCATGGCTTGCAGTCTGGCCAGCTCGCTCTGCTCTTTTTGCAGGAACAGGGCGTGCAGGGCTTTTGCTTCCTGCTCGTTGTCCCACCCCTGACGGGTGATCCGGTAGACCTCGGTCATCTGTTTGCTTTCAAGCTCGATCCAGCCTTGCTGCTGCAGGTAGTCGAGCGCCGCAACCGCCCGCTGCCGCTCCCCCTGATAGCCCTGCCAGAGGGCATCAAAGTCCATGGTGCACCAGCTGCGCGCTTGCGGGGCACAGGCGAACAGCTGCTCCAGAAACTGGCGGCGATCCGGATTGAAGCGGCTCACTATCTCGCCTTTATCCAGCACAAATTTGAAGCGGTAGTCGGTGTAGTAGCTATAGGCCGGGGTGATGATGCCTGCCATCTCCAGATAGACCAGCAGGGTTTTAAGGGGCAACTGGCGGATATTGGTGTCGTTGGAGAGGCGCAGCAGGGTGAATTCCCACTCGCTCCCGCTCTGCTTGATGATGGCAAGAAGTTGGATAATGGCACTCAAATCCGGCGTATCGCCGTAGACGAAGTTCTCCAGCACCGGTAGTTGGCTCTGGTTGGCCAGCACGATACAGCGCGATGGCTGGCCATCTCGTCCGGCGCGGCCAATCTCCTGGCTGTAGTTCTCGATGGATTTGGGCAGATCGTAGTGAATGACCCGCCGGATATCCGCTTTGTCGATGCCCATGCCAAAGGCGATGGTGGCGACGATGCAGTCCACCTTGCCCACCATGAAGTCGTGCTGGATCTGGCTGCGCAGCGCCGAGTCGAGCCCGGCATGATAGGCGCGGGCGTTGATCCCTTCTCTAATGAGTTGCTCGGCACAGGCTTCGGCGGTGTGTTGCAAGGTGACGTAGACGATGGTGGGGGCCGCCGGATCGTTGGCCAACTCCTGCGCGAGCCAGCTATCCCGCACATCGAGCGCCAGGGGAATGACCGCCAGATCAAGATTGGAGCGGTAGAAACCGGTGACCACGACCCCCTCCGGTTCGATGCCGAACTTGGTCTGCATATCCTGAATAACCGCCGGTGTGGCGGTGGCCGTCAGCAGCAACACCTGCGGGATCTTCAGGTCATGGCGATAGCTCGGCAGCTTGAGGTAGTCGGGGCGAAAGTTGTGGCCCCACTCCGAGATACAGTGCGCCTCATCGACGACCAGCAGCGAGAGCGGCACTTGCTGGATAAAACGGCGAAAACGCTCGTTCTTGAGTCGCTCTACCGAAATCATCAGGATCTTGAGCTGGCCATCCAGCGCCTGCTGCATCACTCGTCGGCTCTCCTCCGGGCTCTGGCTTGAGTCGAGGGTAGCGGCGCTTATTCCCTTGCTTTTGAGGAAGGCGAGTTGATCGTGCATCAGCGCCAGCAGCGGCGAGATAACCAGGGTCAGGTGAGGCAGGGCGAGGGCAGGCAGTTGATAACAGAGGGACTTGCCGGAGCCGGTGGGAAAGATGGCGGCGGCACTCTGACCTGCCAGCACCCGGCTGATCACCGCTTCCTGACCTGGCCTGAGTGCGGAGAAACCAAAATATTGGTTGAGCAGGGATGGGATCATGGCAAGGCTCCGCGGCAAATGGGGGATGATAGCACAGCGACACGGTCACGGGTGGCATAGGAATGGTCGTGAGGGTGAGGGCAGAGAGTGTCGATAAAACGTACAAAAATGGGTGGTTGCGCTGTAGTTAAGGTTTTGTTGCGGTTTTTTGTGATGGAAACGGGATATTTTTTGGTGAGTCTCTGGAAAAAAAAGATGGTGAATGGGATATTCCGTCATGCAATCCGGTGATTGGCGGATCGGCCCGACAGAAGGCTGGCCACAGACACCACATCCGGGCGACAGGGGTCTCCCGATGAGTGGTTGCAGACAGGACTCATGATTCATGCACTACGGTGCTTAGGGACTTTTTTGATGACACAACAACACCCCCTCCTTCGGCTGGTCAATAGCACCAGCCTGGTCAGCCAGATCCTGGTTGGTCTGGTATTCGGTATCTTGCTGGCACTGTTTGCGCCCGAGTGGGCGAAAACGGCAGGTCTGCTCGGCAGTCTGTTTGTTGGCGCACTGAAAGCGGTAGCACCGCTGCTGGTATTCGTACTGGTGATGGCGGCCATCATTGGTCACAAGCAGGGTCAGAAGACCAATATTCGCCCGCTGCTGGCGCTCTACCTGTTTGGTACCTTCTCTGCGGCCGCGGTCGCGGTGATCGCCAGCTTCCTGTTTCCCACGAATCTACATCTGGTGGCCAATACTGCCGAGATCACCCCGCCAGGTGGGATTACCGAGGTGCTGCAGACCCTGCTGTTCAACGTGGTGACCAACCCGGTCAAGGCGCTGATGGATGCCAACTATATCGGGATCCTGGCGTGGGCCATCGGTCTGGGTATCGCCATGCGCCATGCCAACGAGAGTACCAAGGCGCTCATCACTGACCTGTCTCACGGTGTCTCCGCCATCGTGAAAGCGGTGATCCGCTGTGCTCCGCTCGGGATCCTGGGTCTGGTTGCCTCCACGCTGGCAGAGACCGGCTTTGACGCCCTGTTTGGCTATGCCCAACTGCTGGTGGTGCTGATCGGCTGCATGCTGTTTATCGCCTTCGTGGTCAACCCGTTGATCGTCTTCTGGAAGATCAAGCGCAACCCCTATCCGCTGGTGCTGACTTGCCTCAAAGAGAGTGGCGTGACCGCCTTCTTTACCCGCAGCTCTGCCGCCAACATTCCGGTCAACATGGCGCTGTGTGAAAAACTGCGCCTGCCCAAAGATACCTACGCGGTCTCCATCCCGCTGGGTGCCACCATCAACATGGCAGGTGCGGCCATCACCATCACTGTGCTCGCCATGGCGGCGGTACATACCCTGGGGATGGAAGTGGACATGGCAACGGCCGTGCTGCTCTCCGTGGTTGCCACCATCAGTGCCTGTGGCGCATCCGGTGTCGCCGGTGGCTCTTTGCTGCTGATCCCGCTGGCGTGCAGCCTGTTTGGTATCAGCAACGACATCGCCATGCAGGTGGTAGCCGTTGGCTTTATCATCGGCGTGCTGCAGGATTCTGCCGAGACAGCGCTGAACAGCTCCACCGACGTGTTGTTCACCGCCGCAGCGTGCATGGCCGAAGATGAAACCCTGCTGGATGTGGCTCCGATACCGAGCCGCGAAGCCTGATCCAACAACGCTCAATTTCGCAACACACTTGCGCCCTCTTCGGAGGGCGCTTTTTATTGTCGGATTTGCTCTCTTTTCCTCTTTGAGCAATCTCATTGGCTGATGTGCCAGACATTCTGTCGCCCTTGTCCAGGGCGCTGCCTTATCTTTATCCCTTCGAGTTGTGCTTCCTCCTTCTGTTGTGCGCTACACATTTTTGTCTGTTCTGCTAACAGCCGATTGCTATGGCTTACCCCAGCTCTTTAAGACAATCACAGCATCACAGCATCACAGCATCACAGCATCAAAGAAGAATGGAGGTGGCTGGCTGCGGCAGATGAACCCGTCCTATCAGACACGCCATCATGGTTTGGTGAGGGGGAGTAAACGTGTTGGCGATATTGAGCTGCGGGCATGAGGGGTCATGTTGATACCCGACGTGCTCAGTCATGGTGCTGGTGAGCATGCAGATATCCAACAAGGTGAGGAGAGTAATAAGGAGAGAGCAGGGCAATCGCGGAGGCACAGATTGCAGAGATAAAAAAGCCAGCCGACTGTTCGGCTGGCTTTTTGTTATCAGTGGCAGGTGGGGGATTAACCGACCAGCTGATAGAGGATGGCGGAGATGGCGATCATCCCCATCACAGCGACAAATACGTTGCTGATATGGCCCTGATATTTCGCCATGGCAGGTACGCGCTTGATGGCGTACATCGGCATGATGAACAGGATGGTGGCGATGATCGGGCCGCCCAAGGATTCAATCATGCCCAGGATGGAGGGGTTGGCAATGGCAGTGCCCCACAGGGTCAGGATGAAGAAGGCGATGATGAACATCTCGACTTTTTTGGCGTTTGGCTCTTTGCCGGACTTGCGCATGTTCTGCACGATCATCCCTTTCAGACCTTCACGGGCACCCAGATAGTGGCCGAAGAAGGAGGAGACGATGGCCACGAACGCAACCAGCGGACCGAAGTAGGAGATGATGGGGCTGGCATGCTGGTTGGCCAGATAGGAGAGCACGGCAATGTTCTGAGCCTTGGCTTCTGCCAGCTGGGCCGGTGTCAGGCTCATGACGCAAGAGAAGACGAAGAACATCACGAAGCCCAGCAGCACCATGGCGGTACGCTTGAGGATGGCATCGGCTTTCTCGACAGCCTGATCACCGTGGTCGCGGCGCTGTGCCAGAGAGAAGCTGGAGATGGCCGGGCTGTGGTTGAAGGAGAAAACCAGTACCGGGATGGTCAGCCACAGGGTAGTGGCGAAATCCTTGGCAGAGGGCACTTGCTCCAGCGCGGCACCGGTCCAGTCCGGAATGAGGTACAAAGAGATACCGGCCAGAATGGCGATCAACGGATAAACCAGCAGCTCGGTCACTTTCAGCATCAGCTTTTCACCGGCCAGCATCACCGACATCATGCCCATGATCAGCACGATGGAGAGGATCCAGCGCGGCGGAGCACTCATCTGCAGCTGGTTGACCATAAAGCTTTCGACGGTGTTGGTGATGCCCACGCCGTAGATCAGCACGATGGGGTAGATGGCGAAGAAGTAGAGCAGGGTGATTAATTTACCGGCACCCACGCCAAAGTGCTCTTCCACCACTTCGGTGATGTCTGCATTTGGCTTTTTGGAGGAAAGGACGAAGCGGGCCAGACCACGGTGGGCCAGATAGGTCATGGGACCTACCAGCAGCGCCATGACGACCAGCGGCCAGAAACCGCCCATACCCGCGTTGATCGGCAGGAACAGGATCCCCGCGCCAACTGCGGTCCCGAACAGACTGATGACCCAGGTAGAGTCGCGTTTTTCCCAACGAGTGGTTTGAGTAGAGCTGATCCCTTGCTCTGTTGACGCCGCAACTCCCTGCGTGCCAGTGACTGTGTTTGACATCTATCTCACCCCGAATGTGTGGTTCTTATTAAGTCGGCGCAAGGATACGGTTTTTCTAATCAAAAATGTTGATCAAATTCATCTTTACGGCACGAAAAACCACACTTTCTTATGGAAATGTGATCAAAACAAGAAAAATTCAATTATTGTTTATCAATTGGCACGTTATTTTAGTGTTAATGATTAAATCTCGCTCAGCCAAATGTAGGTAAATTGTTATTTTGCGAGGTGCTGGGCTAGCTGGTTGATCATGCTGGCGGTAGCCCCCCAGATAAAGTGCTGTTGCCAGGGGATCCAGTAGATGGTGTGTGCTTTCCCCCCCCTGTAAAGGATTAGGGGGATGTGGTTGCGTCGATCCAGCAGATGGGTCAGCGGCACTTCGAAGGCGTGATCCACCTCATCCGGACTCAGGATGAGGGGATAGTTGCCATCGAGCAGCCCCAGCACCGGCAGTACCTCGAATCGTGACACCGTATTGAGCGGGTTGAGGGTGCCGATCACCTCGATCAGCCGGGCCGGAATGCCGAGCTCCTCTTCGGTCTCCCGCAGTGCCGTGGCAATCAGGTTTTCGTCGCCGGGATCCTGTCGCCCGCCGGGGAAGCTGATCTGTCCCCCATGATGGCGCAGCCGGGGGCTGCGCCGGGTCAATAACACGCTGAGCCCCTCATCGCGCATCACCACCGGGATCAACACCGCCGCCGGACTGAGCCCGCCGATGGCGAGGCGATGTGCCGGGGCGGGTTGCTGCAACTGGAAGCGGGTCAGCAGTTCGTGGCGATCCATGGCGGGGAGCTCTCCTGTGTGTTGCCTTGACGGTGGGGAGGGTTACAGCGCCGACAGCGGCGGCAGGATGCGGGCGACCTTGTCATAGGTCTCCTGATATTCGCTGTCGGCGTCGGAGTCGGCGATGATGCCGCCACCGGCCCAGCAGTGCAGGCGACCCGCTTCGGCGATCAAAGTGCGAATGCAGATGCTGGTGTCCATCCGGCCATGCTGGCTGAGATAGCCGATGCTGCCGCAATAGGCATTGCGGCGCTGGGGCTCCAGCTCTTCGATGATCTCCATGGCGCGGATCTTGGGGGCGCCGGTGATGGAGCCACCCGGGAAACAGGCGCGCAGCAGATCGACTCCTTGCCAGCGTGCATCCAGCTCACCATGGATGGTGGAGACCAGATGATGTACCGCCGGAAACGACTCCACCGCAAAGAGATGAGGCACGCTGACCGAGCCCGGCCGGCTGACCCGACCGATGTCGTTGCGCAGCAGATCAACGATCATCAGATTCTCTGATCTGTCCTTGTCGGCCTGCGCCAGCTCCCGTGCGACTTGTCGATCGGTCGCCGGATCGGGGTGGCGAGGGCGAGTGCCCTTGATGGGTTTGGTTTCGATATGACGGCCATCGAGCAGCAGGAACCGCTCGGGGGATAGGCTCAGCAGCGCGCTCTCCGGCAAACGGATAAAGGCTGAGAAGGGGGCCTTGTTGGCGGTTGCCAGCAGGCAGTAGGCCTGCCACTCATCCCCCTGATAGGGGGCGCTGAAACGCTGGGTCAGGTTGATCTGGTAGCAATCCCCCGCGGCGAGATATTCCTGAATGCGGGCAAACTTCTCGCCATACTCGGCGCGGCTCATATTGCTCTGCCACGACCCCTGCAAGGCAAAAGCGGGGGCCGGTTTGGCCTGCTGCTGTTCAAGCCAGGCCAGCCGGTTGGCAAGGCCCGCTTTATCCCCCCAGTGCACCAGCTGCCAGTCGTCGGTCGCCACATTGCGCAGCAGCGCCCAGTCGTAGATACCTACCGCCATGTCTGGCACCGCGATATCGGCGGCGGCCTGCACTGGCAGTCGCTCGAAGCGACGGCCCAGATCATAGCCAAACAGGCCGAGGGCGCCGCCAATAAAGGGCAGGTGAGTGGCGCACAGATCCAGCTCCCCCAGCAGCTGTTGCTGGGTATGGGCCAGCAGGGCGAGGGGATCTTCGCTGTGTTTGCTGATATTCACCCCGACACGCAGAGTGGTCACCTCGCCGCGGGTTTCGAGGGTCGCCAGCGGATCGGCAGTGATGATATCAAAGCCGTTATCGGCGCCGAGTGGTCCCGCCGATTCCAGCAACATGGCCCACGGCTGATGTTGCAGGCGGGCAAAAAGCTGATGGAGTTCAGCACTATGGTCTAGATGATGGATATGAAGTGTTGGCGTCATTTTATGTTACACAGGCAACAGTTTGGTTCCCGAACCCTAGTCGGTGCTGGTGGGCAAGCGTATCATAGGTGTCGGTGACTTAAGAAAAAACTGCCGTGTCGTTCGTTTTTTGCTGGTTGATAGTTTTTAGCCAGCACGTCAGCACGGCCCATCATATGGAAGCCCTTGCCCTGCTCCGTGGCAGAGACAAGGACCAGTGAGGATGATATGAGCATTATAAAAAAACAGGATTTCATCGATTCTATCGCAGATGCCCTCCAGTACATCTCCTATTACCACCCGTTGGATTTTGTTCAGGCGGCCAAAGCGGCGTATGACCGTGAGGCCAACCCGGCCGCCAAAGATGCGCTGGCCCAGATCCTGATCAACTCCCGCATGTCCGCCGAAGGTCATCGTCCGCTCTGCCAGGACACCGGCATCGTGACCTGTTTCGTCAAGATCGGCATGCAGGTCCAGTGGGATAGCGACATGACGGTGCAGGAGATGGTGGACGAAGGGACCCGTCGTGCCTACACCAATCCTGACAACCCGCTGCGCGCCTCCGTGCTGGCCGATCCGGCCGGCAGTCGCAAAAACACCAAAGACAACGCCCCTGCCGTGGTCCATATCGACATGATCCCCGGCAACAAGGTGGAAGTGAGCATTGCGGCCAAAGGCGGCGGCTCCGAGAACAAATCCAAGATGGTGATGCTCAACCCCTCTGACGATATCGTCGAGTGGGTACTGAAAACCGTGCCGACCATGGGCGCAGGCTGGTGCCCACCCGGCATGCTGGGCATCGGCATCGGCGGTACCGCCGAGAAAGCGGCGGTGCTGGCCAAAGAGGCCCTGATGGAGCACATCGACATTCAGGAGCTGATCGCCCGTGGCCCGCAAACCACTGAAGATAAGCTGCGGGTCGAGCTCTACGACAAGGTCAACAAGCTGGGGATCGGTGCCCAGGGGCTGGGCGGTCTGACTACCGTGCTGGATGTGAAGGTGAAATCTGCGCCGACTCACGCCGCCTCCAAGCCGGTGGTGATGATCCCCAACTGCGCCGCGACCCGCCACGTTCACTTCGAGCTGGATGGTTCAGGCCCTGCCGAACTGACTCCGCCGAAACTGAGTGACTGGCCGGAGATCACCCGTGAAGCGGGTGGCAACGTGCGCCGCGTCAACGTCGATGGCATCACCAAGGCCGAACTGGCCAGCTGGAAGAGCGGTGATACCGTGCTGCTCTCCGGCAAGATCCTCACCGGTCGCGATGCCGCCCACAAGCGTATCGCCGACATGCTGAAAAATGGCGAAGGGCTGCCGGAAGGGGTCGATTTCACCAACCGCTTCATCTATTACGTTGGCCCGGTCGATGCGGTGCGTGACGAAGTAGTTGGCCCGGCTGGCCCCACCACCTCCACCCGGATGGACAAGTTCACCGACATGATGCTGGGTGAAACCGGCCTTATCGGCATGATCGGCAAGTCCGAGCGTGGCCCGAAAACCGTCGAGAGTATCAAGCAGCACAAGGCTGTCTATCTGATGGCGGTGGGCGGCGCAGCCTATCTGGTGGCCAAGGCCATCAAGAAGGCGCGCGTGGTGGCCTTTGCCGATCTCGGCATGGAAGCGATCTACGAGTTTGAAGTGGAAGATATGCCGGTGACCGTAGCGGTCGACTCCGAAGGCAACAATATCCACGAAACCGGCCCGGCCTACTGGTCTGCGAAAATTGCAGAGCTGGACGGCAAACTCTCCTCCTGAGTGACCTTTTTCGCTGCCGGTTAACGGCATCGGCCATGTAAACAAGGCGCGTCCATCCGGATGCGCCTTGTTGCTTTGACTGGCCTATTATGGGCTCAAGTTGGCCGTTTGCGGCAAGCGGGCATAAAAAAGGATGGCGTCACGCCATCCTTTTTCGTTGTGCTTGTGCTCTGGCAGTAGACAGCAGAGAAATCGCCCTTGGCTTAGGCCTTTTTAAGGTAGGCAGCAACCAGTACGATCTGCACGCCGTTGACCTTGCCTTCGATATGGAGCGGGTTGTTGGTCAGACGGATGCCCTTGACCAGGGTGCCGCGCTTGGCGGTGAAACCGGCGCCTTTCACGTCCAGATCCTTGATCAGGGTGACGGAGTCGCCCTCTTGCAGCACGGCGCCGTTGGAGTCAACGGTTGGTACGCTGTCATCATCTTCGTCAGCAATACCAGCTTCAGCCCAGGCCTTGGCTTCGTCTTCCATGTACATCATGTCCAGCAGATCCTGAGCCCACACTTCACCCTTGCCGGAGAGTGCTTTCAGCTGGCGCCATGCCATCACCTGCACCGCAGGCACCTGGCTCCACATGCTGTCACTCAGGCAACGCCAGTGGTTGACCACCAGGGTATCCGGTTGTTCCAGCTGACCACGGCAGGTGTCACAGATAGCAACGCTGTGATCATCGTCGCTGGCGGGGGAGTGAGGCACCACGAAGGCGGTCAGCGCCTGCTCGGCGCTGCACAGTTCACACTTGGCGCCCGCGCGCGCTTGCAGAATGGCGTTGATGGTCATGTTGTTGGTCCCATAGCTAGTGGTAAAGCGACCCGCGTTGGGCGGGGCGCGTGAAAGAGGGGGCGGAATATAGCATAAAACCCCGCACTTTGTCAGGTCTGCCCTGGCTCACAAGGTTGGCTGTGCTGTTGCGCGGCGCTGATCGTTTGGTATTGAGAGTGCAATTTGAAGCGGGATCGCTAGAATGAGCCTCCTTTTTGACTGCAAGGCAGGGGCATTCGTGCTGGCTCAACGTTTTCAACACCTGGATCGACTGCTCACCCGCTACCAACGCTGGTGGCAGTATCAGCCATATCATCATTTGACCATAGCCTTTGCCGATGAGGCGCCCGAACTGGCGGCGCTGCTCAATGGGCTGACCTTTGCCCAGTTGGCGGAGCTCGATGCGGATATGGATGCACTCAGCACGCTGCTTGCCCCCTGGATTGCCGAGGGCGCCGAGCTGCAGCAACTCAGCCAGCTTGCCCCGTTTACCCCGGAGCCCATCACTTGCAGCAAGGAAATGGCGCTGCATATGCCGGGGCGCAAGCAGGCTCAGATCGAGTCGTTCACCGCCTGTCTGCCTGCCCATCAGGGCCCCTATCTGGAGTGGTGTGCTGGCAAGGGGCATCTTGGGCGGCTGGTGTCACTTCATCGACAGGCTCCTATCCTCAGTCTGGAGTTGCAAGGGCAGCTTTGTGACGAAGGTCGGCTGCTGGCCGAGCGGGATGGCGCCAATATGACCTTTACCTGCGCCGATGCCTTTGCCCCCGAATCGGCGGTGCTGATCGCCCCCGAACATCATGCCATGGCACTCCATGCCTGCGGCGAGCTGCACACCCATCTGCTGGAGCGGGTGGCCGAGCGCAGTGCCCGCGGAGTGACTATCTCTCCCTGTTGTTACCACCTGATCCGTACCAGCCACTATCGCCCGTTGTCAGCCGCGGCCAGCGCCAGCGAGCTGGTGTTGAGCAAGGCGGATCTCAAGTTGCCGTTACAGGAGACGGTGACTGGCGGTGCGCGGATCGCCCGCCTGCGCGAGCAGGAAGTGGTGTGGCGGCTCGGGTTTGACTGCCTGCAGCGTCAGGTGCGCGGTGTGGATGAGTATCTGCCGGTGCCCAATATGCAAAAGAGCCTGCTGACCGGCACGTTTGAGGCATTCTGCGTTTGGGCTGCCGAGCGCAAAGGGATTGTGCTGCCCGCCGGGCTCGACTACTCCGGCTGGTTGGCACTAGGGGAGCGCCGCTTTGGTGATGTCGCCCGCATGGAGCTGGTGCGCCACCTGTTTCGCCGTCCCCTCGAGATCTGGCTGGCGCTGGATCGCGCGCTCTTTTTGCAAGAGCAGGGTTATCGGGTCGAAGTGGGGGAGTTCTGTGCCAAACCCATGACCCCGCGCAATATCCTGATCCGTGCCGTGCGTGCCTGACATCCGGCTATTTTGAGCATTTATCTTGAACATTGATGATGGCTGACAGATTGAGCCTGTCAGCCATTTTTTTCATCACGAACAATGACCGTATGGCAGGTCACCTGGCCGTCTCAACTGTTCTAAAAATGGGCGACAGATCACGCTGTGGCGTTTTCGTTTGGGTTCTATTTCTTTGTTTCAGCTGCACTGAATATCACAAGGTGAAATGGCTCACAAATTCTGCTTATTTCTTAATTCTCATCGTGAATTTAGTTGTTGAAACACCTACTCTTGGAACGCATTAATTCAAACAAGGACGATAAACATGTTCAAACCCAAGCGTTGTGCCTGGCTGATCGCTGCCGCCTGCGCATTGCCAAGCTATGCCGCAATGAGTGCAGCCATGAATATTCAACCCGATCCGCAAAATGCGGGAGGATACGTGATTGCGGCCCCGGATCTGGCTGCCGTGGAAAAGGCCAAGACGGCTAATCCCATGTATGCAATATGGGCCAAGGCATTGGCGACCCAGGGCGAGAGCGTGAACATATTGTTAAATTGACTTCAATTCAGCCAGCCCTGAATCCAATACCTTTTCCAGATATGGGCTGCTCATGCCCGCAAATTGCTGCTTCTTCCGCAAGCTTGCCTTACGGCTGGTTTCGGCTCGCAGCATGTTTTGCGCCATGTGTCGTGCACAGGCCAATATTTGAGGGGCATCACCTCGATATATCTGGCAGGCATCCTCATTCATCACGACATCCAGAACCCAGTGCAGGCTATTTTCAATTGCCCAGTGCCCTCGTACCGCTGAAGCAAACTGCTCTGGTGTCAGTTCAGCCGAGCTGATGTAGTAGCGATACTCCATCGAAAATTTTTCCATATTTTCAATTCGATAGGATATTGCGACACCGACAGTCTTCAGCGATTTCCACTCTGGAAATTGCTCTGATAGTGCTCCGGCTGGTAACACATGGTACTCGCGGCCATCGATGCGACCGTGCTCTTTCTCGACACTGAGCGTTTCTTCACTCAGCGGCTTCTTGGTCGACTCGGCCAGAGCTGCGCGTACTGCATTATGCAGTGTGGGCTGGTTACCTTTTACCGCCAGCAAGTAGTCGCCACCGCCCTTGACTATGGTTGAGGCTATTCCAGTCTGGCAGCCCATGGCATCGATGGATACCAGGCAGCCTTTTATATCGAGGAGTGCCAGTAATTCAGGAATGGCGGTGATTTCGTTAGATTTCTCATCTGTTTTGACTTGCCCGAGCACCAGACGATTCTCAGCGGCAAAGGCACTGACCATATGAATGGTAGACTGACGACTGTCTCGGTCGTAAGAGCTGCGTAAGGTCTTGCCGTCAATGGCAATCAGCTCACCATCGGTACGTTCTGATGTTGCTTGCATCCAGCGGACGAAGGCGTTCTGGAATTGCTCCGGTTGAATACGGGAGATGATCCTGGCTATGGTGTCGTGAACAGGTAATCCGTTATGAAACAATCCATTACGCTGAAACCATTCCAGATGTGCCTCGCCGAAAAGCTCGATATCTTCCCAACCTTGAGCTCCACCAATAGCAGCACAGACGGTGAGAAAAACCACATCGAAGAAGGGGTACGCGATTTTGGTTGTCTGACGAGGGTCTTCAAGTTCGGAGAAGAATTGGGTAAATGCCGCTTGATGGTTCATGACGAAACTCCCGTAAAAGAGAGTATAAGATCACACCCTGTTCGGTCGGTCAAATCCTCGTGCCCTGCTTAAAAAACGTTCGCGATCTTGCCCTG
>NZ_JBFOCU010000017.1:0-43369 GCF_040907945.1 Aeromonas sp. s11
TGTAGTGGTCTAATCATCCCGGACACCATTTTAGGTGGTACAGTCGCCACCATGACCTGAGGTGTTCAATGACAAGATTACGTCGCTCATTTACTGCCGAATTCAAACTCGAAGCCGCATCCCTGGTGCTCGACCAAGGATATTCTGTCCCTGAAGCCAGCCGTTCACTGGATGTCGGTGAAACAGTGCTCCGTCGCTGGGTTCTGCAGCTGCAATCCGAACGAACTGGCACAACCCCAATCAGCAAAGCACTGACTCCAGAGCAGCAGAAAATTCAGGAGCTGGAAGCCCGTATCAACCGGCTCGAACGTGAAAAGGACATTCTAAAAAAGGCTACTGCTCTCTTGATGGCGGACGAGTTCACACATACGCGCTGATAGACCGATTAAGGGAGCAAGCCCCCATCACTTTGGTCTGCTGCGCCTTCGATGTTCCCACCTCCTGTTTTTACGATTATCTGGCTCGCAGGCGGACGATTAACCGTGAACGTATGCAACAGCGCTGTGAGTTGCGCCGGTTGTTCAAAGAGAGCAGGAGCTCTGCAGGCAGCCGCGCCTTGATGTCGATGATGCGAGAGTTGGGGTATCAGATTGGCCGATTCAAAGTACGTAACCTGATGAAGGAAGCCGGTCTGGTATCCAAGCAACCGGGCGCTCATCGCTATCAGGTGGCACAGTCTGAACGACCGGACATACCCAATCTGCTGGCCCGCGAATTTGATGTCCAGCAACCCAATCAGGTGTGGTGTGGCGATATCACCTACGTCTGGGCCGGTGGTTGCTGGCATTACCTGGCAGCGGTGCTTGACCTGCACACTCGGCGGGTCGTGGGCTGGGCGATGTCTGATAAACCTGATGCAGAATTGGCAATCAAAGCCCTGGAGATGGCCTATCAGCAGCGGGGTTGCCCATCTGGTGTGCTATTTCACTCTGACCAGGGCAGCCAATATGGCAGTAGGGCATTTCGGCAACGAGTGTGGCGCTATCGCATGACCCAGAGCATGAGTCGGCGTGGCAACTGCTGGGATAACGCCCCGATGGAACGGTTGTTCAGAAGCCTGAAGTCAGAGTGGCTCCCGGCTATGGGATATATGAGCTTGCGGGAAGCAAAGCGGGATATCAGTTATTACCTGATGGATTACTACAACTGGCGGCGTCCACATCAACACAATGACGGGATACCGCCAGCAAAAGCCGAAGAACGGCCTAACCAAGTGTCCGGATTTAGTTGACCACTACACAAGTTGTTTCAGAATGTTCCGCTTATTCTGAGTTATTGTCATCGAGCCACCTTTCAATGTTGTTAGTCCACTGATGTAAGATTCACTGGGCGCACGTTGCCACCCTTCTGGGATTCATAAAAATCTGCCAGCCACTGCAGCAACTTGCGGCGGTCGTCCAGGTACTCGGCACGATGGTAGGCCGCCCGCACCTTATTGCGTTCTGCATGTGCGAGCTGACGCTCTATCACATCAGGATCAAACCCTTCCTCGTTCAAGGTGGTCGAGGCCAGTGCCCTGAACCCGTGCGGCGTAGCAATGCCTGCATAGCCCATACGCCCCATGGCATAGCTCAGGGTGTTCTCGCTGATCGGCTTGGTCAGGCTGCGCTCGCTCGGGAATAGCAGTTCACAATGTCCTGTAAGTTGGCGCAGCTCATCAAGCACGGCTAGCGCTTGGCGAGAGAGAGGAACGATATGGGGGGCTCGCATCTTCATCAGCTCAGCAGGGATCCGCCACTCCGCCCGATCCAGGTCGAACTCTGCCCAGCGGGCAAAACGCACCTCACCGGGGCGGGTCATAGTCAGCATCAGCAAATGGAAGGCAAGGCGGGTCGCAGGGTTCAGTGGTTCAACTGCTAGGCGGCGGTAAAACTCAGGCAGCTCCACACGGGGTAAGGCCGGTCTGTGCTCCTGCTTGGTGGCTTTTAGGGCCCCTTTAAGATCTTGGGCCGGATTGTACTTGGCTCGCCCAGTCTGGATGGCATAACGCATGATGGCACTAAACCGCTGTAATATCCTTCTTGCTGTCTCCGTTGCCCCCCTCTTTTCCACCTTACGCAAGGTATCCAGCATCATAGGGGCCGTCAGTTCTGTGACAGGGACTAATCCCAGCTCAGGAAAGGCATCCGCCTCCAACGACTCTATTACTCGGGTGGCGTGACCAGAGCTCCAAATGGCAAGTTGGCTATGGTGCCATTCCCGAGCCAGTGCCTCAAAGCTGTTCTCACTGGCAAGCCTAGTGGCGATCTTCTCTTGCTTACGGACAAGACTGGGGTCATACCCTTCGGCGATCAGGCGGCGGCATCATCCCGCTTAGCTCGCGCTTCTTTCAGGGACACATCGGGATAAACGCCCAGGGCGAGCTTCTTCTCTTTTCCCGCATGACGATACTTGAGTTTCCAATACTTGCCAGACTTGTTAACCAGCAGGAACATGCCCTTTTCATCCGTTAGCTTGTCGCCGCTCGGCTTGCCACTCCATATAGCCTGCTTGACTGTGATGTTATCTAAAGGCATCTGGGGGCCTCCATATCCAATGATGGGGGCCTAAGTTACTGCAGATTGTGGCGGAAGCATCGAGCTAGTAGCCTTGCAGGTTAACAGTTGGCCCACAGTTGGGGGCCTAAATTCTGGAGGCTTAACATTGAGCCCCCAGAAAGGCCCCCAGTATTTGGGGTATGCTATGAGACCAAATGATACGACAAGACATAACAAAAAACCCGCAGAGCCTTAAGCTATGCGGGTTTCAGGTCTGCCGTGATACGGCATGAAACTGTGATATGGTGCCCGGGGTCGGACTCGAACCGACACGGTTATTCACCGGCGGATTTTGAATCCGCTGCGTCTACCGATTTCGCCACCCGGGCAACTGCGAGGGATTATACGAATGGCGCGATGCCATGCAAGGTGTTTTTCGATTGAACACTCCCGTTTGTTCATTTATTCAACGCCTTGCCGATGCGGGGCCAGTTACATAGAATGCCGCCATCATCTTAATGGAATAAAAACGATGGCCAAGCCTAAAAAAGTCCAACAAAAATCCCCCTCTACCGCCACTCAGCCATACCCGTCAGCGGGTCTGATGCGTCGCCTCGGCGCCCTGATCTATGATGCGCTGGTGGTGACTTCGCTGCTGATCATCGCCGGCTTCATCGGCATGGGTGTCGCCAAGCTGCTGCTGGTCACCGGCATGGCCAGCGTACCGGCGGGTGAAGATACCGTCTGGTTGCTGACCCGACACCACCTGAGCCTGATCTACACCCTGTGGCTCGCCTTCGTCATCTGCGGTTTCTACACCTGGTTCTGGACACGTGCTGGCCAGACCGTCGGCATGCGCGCCTGGCGGCTGCGCATTCAGAACGAGGATGGCAGCCATATCCTTATTACCCAGGCGCTGATCCGTCTCGCCACTGCCGCCTTTGGTCTGGGCAACCTGATGTGCCTGTTCAACCGCCAGCGCCCACGGGCGTTTCAGGATATCTGGGCCGAGTGCGAAGTGATCGTGCTGAGCAAAGAGGAAAATCTGGAATTGTTGAACAAGTAATCCCGGATCAATGCAATACCGAAAGAGGGCACCAACAGGTGCCCTCTTTGCATTTCCTCATAACCTCGTGCGGATTACTGCTTGCGGCTGAGGATGTAGAAGGAGATACCGCCAAACAGCAGGCTGGGCGCGATAGCCGCCAGAATGGGCGGTACCGCATAGACCAGACTGATGGGGCCAAACACCCGATCACTCACATAGACGGCAAAGCCGGTCATGATCCCCATCAGCATCCGAGCCCCCATGCTCACCGAGCGTAGCGGGCCAAAGATGAAGGAGGAGGCCAGCAGGATCATCGCCACCACCGAGAGCGGTGACAGCAGTTTGCGCCACATCTCCAGCTTGTAGCGACCGGCATCCTGCTTGTTGGCATCGAGATAGCCGATGTAGTCGAGCAGACCGGAGACCGAGAGGTTCTCGGGGTCGATACTCACCACCCCCAGCTGTTTGGGCGTCAGCTCCGAGCTCCACTCCATCTTGTCATGCTGCTCGCTGCGGATCTGCGCGGGATCGTCGAAGCGGGTAACCTGGGTCTGCTTGAGCAGCCAGTGGTGGCGCTCGAACACCCCCTCCTGCGCCTGCACCACGTCGATCAGCTTGCGCTCGGGGGTGAAGCGATAGAGGGTGATGCCGGTGAGGGCGCCATCGTTACGCACCCCGTTGATATTGACGAAGTTGTTGCCATCGCGAGCCCACACCCCGTAGGCGGAAACCGTCAGACGACCTTCGGAGAGCGCGCCCGCCTTGATGTCATCGGCCATCCGCTTGGCGATGGGGGCCACATATTCCCCCATCAGCCCCACCATGATCATCAGCGGGATCGCCGTCTTGAGCGCCGCCATTACAATACTGATCTTGGAGCGACCCGCCGCCTGCATCACCACCAACTCGGAGCTGGTCGCCAGCTGACCCAGACCAATCAGGCCACCCAGCAGCGCGGCCAGCGGGAAGAAGAGCACCGCCTCCTTGGGCATGGAGAGCAGCACATAGTAGAGGGCGTTGATCATGTCGTAGTTGCCGTCACCGACCGACTTGAGCTGCTCCACATATTTGATGAGCCCCGCCAGACCAACCAGCGTGATTTCACACAGCAGGATCGACATAAAGATGACCCTACCGATATATCTATCGAGAATGCCAAACATCAGCAGAAGTTCCTATGTTGCAGCATCATGCTGATTTTCTGTTGAAATAGCGCCCTTTCACCCCGTTCCACCAGCTGGTGCCCTGCAGATTGAGGGGCAGGCCGATAAACAGCAGGTAACCGAGCGGCACTAGGAACATCCCCGGCCAGTAGGGCAGCCGACCGCTGTCAATGGCCGAACGGGCGGCGCTGAGCAGCAGGAAGTAGGAGAGATAGAGCATGATGGCCGGCAACAGCTTGGCGTAGCGCCCCTGACGGGGATTGACCCGCGCCAGCGGTACCACCAGCAGGGTCAGCACCGGAATGGAGAGGGGCAGCGAGATACGCCACTGCAATTCCGCCATCATGGCGTTGTCCTGGGTACCGAACAGTTCCATGGTCGGCTTGGCCGCCGCCTTGCGGTTGGAACGCTCCATCTCTTGCTGGCGGATCACCAGACCATATTCGCGAAAATCGGAGATCTGGAACTGCTTGCCGGAGAAGTTCCCTTCGTAGCGGGAACCATCCATCAGAGTCAGCCACTGCAGACCGTTCTCATCGACCGTCACCACCCCTTCGGTCGCCACCACCACCGAGGGAGGATTGTTCCCCTCCGCCCGCTGCAGCACGAAGATCTTTTGCAGTTTTGAGCCGTTGTCGTTCAAATCCTGGATATAGGCAACCAGACGCCCCTTGTCGAGCTCCATAAAGCGGCCAGCCTGCAGGAAGGAGATACCCGGATCCGACTTGAACTCGTCGATCACCTGATACTCGCGCTCCTTGGCCTGCGGGGCGATCCAGCCAGTGTTGAACGCCGCAACCACCGCCGTCAGCAAGGCCAGCAACATGGCGCTGCGCATCACGAAACGGTGGCTGAAGCCGACCGCATGCATCACCGTCATCTCGCTTTCGGCGTAGAGGCGACCATGGGCAAACAAAATGGCTAAAAAGAGACTGATAGGCAGCATCAACAGCGCCATATTGGGCAAGTTGAGCAGCAGCAGGGTGGAGACCAGACGTGTCGGCACCTCGCCATCGGCGGCGTCACCGATGATCTTGATAAATTGTTGGCTGACAAAGATAAGCAGCAATACGAATAACACTGCCAGCTGGGTTTTCAGGGTTTCCCTGAACAAATATCGGAAAACGATCACAGTCATTCCCAAGTAAACTTGTGTTTTTAGTCGAATGCCTGAAAAATAGGGCCGTATATTGGATTTTTACCAGTTTGAACTGCGGAGCCTGTGGCTGTTCGCTCCGCCTCTGATACCCCAACAAGCACCGCATTATTCAATAAAAGGTGCCTTTTGTCTTTAGGATGTAGGAGATTCCATGGAGTTCAGTGTAAAGAGTGGCAGTCCAGAGAAGCAACGGAGCGCCTGCGTCGTAGTCGGCGTATTTGAGCCTCGTCGCCTCTCTCCGGTTGCCGAACAACTGGACAAGATCAGCGATGGCTATATCAGTTCGCTGCTGCGCCGTGGCGACCTGGAAGGGAAACCAGGCCAGATGCTGCTGCTGCATCAAGTACCGGGCGTGCTCAGCGAGCGCGTACTGCTGGTCGGATGCGGCAAGGAGCGGGAACTCGACGAACGCCAGTACAAGCAGATCATCAACAAGACCATCACCACCCTGAACGAAACCGGCTCCATGGAAGCGGTCTGCTTCCTCACCGAGCTGCACGTCAAGGGTCGGGATACCTATTGGAAGGTGCGCCAGGCGGTAGAAACCACCAAGGCGGGCCTCTACAGCTTCGATCAGTTCAAGACCAACAAGGCCGAGCCACGTCGCCCGCTGCGCAAGCTGGTATTCAACGTGCCGACGCGTCGGGAACTGACCATTGGTGAAAAAGCCATCGCTCACGGTCTGGCCGTGGCCAAGGGTGTGCGGGTCTGCCGCGACGTGGCGAACATGCCGCCCAACGTCTGCAACCCGGCCTATCTGGCCTCCCAGGCCCGTCGTCTGGCCGATGCCTACGACAACATCACCACCAAGGTGGTGGGCGAGCAGGAGATGGCCGAGCTCGGCATGAACTCCTATCTGGCGGTGGCCCGCGGCTCCGACAACGAAGCCATGATGGCTATCATCGAATACAAGGGTCATCCGGATGCCAAGCCCATCGTGCTGGTCGGCAAGGGTCTGACCTTTGACTCCGGCGGCATCTCCATCAAACCGGCCGACGGCATGGACGAGATGAAGTACGACATGGGTGGCGCCGCCTCCGTGCTCGGTACCATGCATGCGCTGGCCCAGCTGCAACTGCCGATCAACGTCATCGGCGTGCTGGCGGGCTGCGAGAACATGCCGGGTGGCAACGCCTATCGTCCGGGTGACATCCTCACCTCCATGTCCGGCCAGACCATCGAAGTGCTCAACACAGATGCGGAAGGTCGTCTGGTGCTGTGTGATGCGCTGACCTATGTGGACCGCTTCGATCCGGAAACCGTGATCGACGTGGCGACCCTGACCGGAGCCTGCGTCATCGCGCTGGGCCACCACACCTCGGGTCTGTTGGCCAACCACAACCCGCTGGCCCACGAGCTGCTCAACGCCTCCGAGCAGGCGGGTGATCGCGCCTGGCGTCTGCCGCTGTTCGACGAGTATCAGGAGCAGATCGACAGCCCGTTCGCCGACATGGCCAACATCGGCGGTCGTCCGGCCGGCACCATCACCGCAGCCGCCTTCCTGTCACGCTTCACCAAGAAGTACAACTGGGCCCACCTGGATATCGCCGGGACTGCCTGGAAGAGTGGCAAGGATAAAGGCTCCACCGGTCGTCCGGTGCCCCTGCTGACCCAGTTCCTGCTGAACCGGGCTGGCGTGGATATCGAAGAGAAAGAGTAACTCTCCGGCCCCTGCCGATGGCTGCATCGGAAGGGTTGGCGTTACCCTGAACCACAAGGAAGAGGCCCGCCTCTTCCTTGTTTCATTCTTGAATCAGTGAGCTGCGGACGGGAAACGCCCCGTCAGCCTCATGAGGCGGTCAACAGTCCGTCACCGCAAAACGGGATCAACCTGATGAGCCAAGTGACCTTTTACCTGATGAGCGAACAGGATGACGCGCGGGCTTCTGCGGTCGAGCGACTGGCCTGCACTCTTGCTGCCGAGTCGTGGGGCGCGGGCCATATCTACCTGTTCTGCAACGACGAGGCCCAGGCCCTGCGTCTGGACGAGCTGTTGTGGCAGCTGCCGCCGGAGCGCTTCGTACCGCACCAGCTGCAAGGCGAAAGCGGCATTGCCCCGGTGGAGATCGGCTATCAGCCACCGAAACGGCGCTACGCCCGCCTCATCAATCTGGCCACTGCGACACCTTTGTTTGCAGGACACTTCGCTCAAGTGGTAGATTTTGTCCCCACTGACGAAACACAAAAGCAGCAAGCCCGCGAGCGCTACAAGCACTATCGCCAGGCAGGCCATACCCTCGAAATGAGGGATCAGCCCGTCCTTGCCGCACCGGATCCGGCGCAGCCCTGACTGCAACCAATTGATCCATAAAGAATCAACACCAGACTCCATCCATCCAGATTACGGCGAGACCATGGAAAAGACTTTTAATCACAACGCCATCGAACAGGCGCTCTATCAGCACTGGGAAGCCCAGGGTTACTTCAAGCCCCACGGCGACACCAGCAAAGACTCCTTCTGCATCATGATCCCGCCGCCGAACGTCACCGGCAGCCTGCACATGGGTCACGCCTTCCAGCAAACCCTGATGGATACCCTGATCCGCTACAACCGCATGCAGGGCAAAAACACCCTGTGGCAGGCAGGTACCGACCACGCCGGTATCGCCACCCAGATGGTGGTTGAGCGCAAGATCGCCGCAGAAGAGGGCAAAACTCGCCACGATTACGGCCGTGATGCCTTCATCGACAAGATTTGGCAGTGGAAGGAAGAGTCCGGTGGCACCATCACCCGCCAGATGCGCCGTCTAGGCGACTCCGTGGATTGGGAGCGCGAGCGCTTCACCATGGATGAGGGTCTCTCCGCCGCCGTGCAGGAAGTATTTGTCCGTCTCTACGAAGATGGCCTGATGTACCGCGGCAAGCGTCTGGTGAACTGGGATCCGAAACTCAACACCGCCATCTCCGATCTGGAAGTGGAAAACCGCGAGATCAAGGGCCACATGTGGCACCTGCGCTATCCGCTGGCCAACGGCGCCAAGACTGCCGAAGGCAAGGATTACCTGATCGTCGCCACCACCCGTCCGGAGACCATGCTGGGCGATACCGCCGTGGCCGTGAACCCGGAAGACCCGCGTTACAAGGCGCTGATCGGCCAGCACATCCTGCTGCCGCTGGTGAACCGTCTGATCCCCATCGTCGCCGATGAACACGCCGACATGGAGAAGGGCACCGGGTGCGTGAAGATCACCCCGGCCCACGACTTCAACGATAACGAAGTGGGCAAGCGCCACAGCCTGCCGATGATCAACATCTTCACGCTGGACGCCCACGTGCGTGCCGAGGCCGAAGTGGTCGACACCAACGGCAACCCGAGCACTGCCTACGACGCCGCCCTGCCGGCCGAGTTCGCCGGTCTGGAGCGTTTCGCTGCCCGCAAGGCGATTCTGGCCAAGCTGGAAGAGCTGGGTCTGCTGGACGAGATCAAGGATCACATACTGCAACAGCCGTACGGCGATCGCGGTGGCGTGCCCATCGAGCCGATGCTGACCGACCAGTGGTACGTGCGCGTGGCTCCGATGGCCAAGACCGCCATCGAGGCGGTGGAAGATGGCCGTATCCAGTTCGTGCCGAAGCAGTACGAAAACATGTACTTCTCCTGGATGCGCGACATTCAGGACTGGTGCGTCTCCCGTCAGCTGTGGTGGGGTCACCGCATCCCGGCATGGTATGACGACGCCGGCAACGTCTACGTTGGCCGCAGCGAAGACGAAGTGCGCGCCAAGCACAGCATCCCGGCCGTAACCGTACTGCGTCAGGACGAAGACGTGCTCGACACCTGGTTCAGCTCCGCCCTGTGGACCTTCTCCACTCTGGGCTGGCCGAACAACACCGAGGCACTCAAGACCTTCCACCCGACCGACGTGCTGATGAGCGGCTTCGACATCATCTTCTTCTGGATTGCCCGGATGATCATGATGACCATGCACTTCATCAAGGACGAAAACGGCCAGCCGCAAGTCCCGTTCAAGACCGTCTACATCACCGGCCTCATCCGTGACGAAGAGGGCCAGAAGATGTCCAAATCCAAGGGCAACGTGCTGGACCCCCTCGACATGATCGACGGCATCTCGCTGGAAGATCTGCTGGAGAAGCGCACCGGCAACATGATGCAGCCGCAGATGGCCGAGAAGATCGCCAAGCGTACCGCCAAGCAATTCCCGGAAGGGATCGATGCCCACGGTACCGACGCCCTGCGCTTCACTCTGGCCGCGCTGGCCTCTACCGGTCGTGACATCAACTGGGACATGAAGCGCCTGGACGGCTACAACAACTTCTGCAACAAGCTGTGGAACGCCTCCCGCTATGTGCTGATGAACACCGAAGATCAGGATTGCGGTTTTGCCGGTGGCGAAATGCAGTTCAGCCTGGCGGATCGCTGGATCCAGTCCCAGCTACAAGTGGCCATCCGTGACTTCCGTACCGCCCTCGATACCTACCGCTTCGACATCGCGGCTGGCGTGCTGTACGAATTTATCTGGAACCAGTTCTGTGACTGGTATCTGGAGCTGACCAAGCCGGTGCTGACCAAGGGTTCCGAGGCCGAGCAGCGCGCTGCCCGCCACACCCTGGTGACCGTGCTGGAAACCCTGCTGCGTCTGGCGCACCCGATCATCCCGTTCATCACCGAGACCATCTGGAAATCGGTCGCTCCGCTGGCCGGTGTACACGCCGACACCATCATGATTCAGGCCTTCCCGGAGTTCGACGCCGCCAAGGTGGACGAAGCCGCGATGGCGGATCAGGAGTGGGTGAAGGAGTTCATCGTCAGTATCCGCAACATCCGTGCCGAGATGAACGTGGCGCCGAGCGTGCCCCTCAACGTGCTGCTCCAGTGCGATGCCAAGGATGCCCAGCGCGCCGCTGACAACGAGGCCTTCCTCAAGTCGCTGGCCCGTCTGGAGTCCATCCGCGTTCTGGCGGACGGTGAAACCGCCCCGCTGTCAGTGAAGAAGCTGATCGGCGCTACCGAGCTGATGATCCCGATGGCCGGTCTCATCGACAAGGATGCCGAGCTGGCCCGTCTGGCCAAAGAGGTTGCCCGTCTGGTGGGCGAGTGCGGCCGTATCGAAGGCAAACTCGGCAACGAAGCCTTCGTCGCCAAGGCGCCGGAAGCGGTCATCGCCAAAGAGCGCGAGAAGCTGGAAGATTACCGTCTCCAACTGACCAAGCTGGAAGCCCAGCAGGCTGAAATCGCCGCGCTGTAAGCACCGCCCCAACCGATACAACAAAGCCCCCTGCCAAGGGGGCTTTTTCATATCCGCGCTTCCCGTTTCAGCTCACCAGTAGCCAGCCGCACAAACCGAGATAGAGCAGACCAACCAGCGCCAGCCGTCCGGCGGTCATCGCCCCCTTTCTGAACCCCCACCAGAGCAACCCCACCGCCAGCAGCGTCACCAGCGAGGAGGCCATCATGGCGCCATCCAGCAACCAGGGGGTAAAGAGCAGACAGAAGGCCTTGGGGATAGTGCCCTGGATCATCATGGCCCCGGAGATATTGGCCAGCGCCAGCCGATTCTTGCCCTGTCGCACCCAGATCAGCACGTTCATCAGCTCCGGCATCTCGGTCGCCACCGGACTCAGCAGCAGGGCCGCCAGTACCGGCGAGAGGCCAAACAGCTCGCCCATGCTCTCCAGCTGATGAACAAACAGCTGAGCCGCCAGCGCCACCACCACCAGTGCAGCCAGTGTCTGCAGCAACACCTTGCCAAGGGGTGGGATCCCGGCATCTGGGGCCAGCTTGAGGGGCTCCGGCAATTCGACTTCGTGGCTGTCACTCTGTTTCAGCTCGCGCCTTACATAGACGAGGTAGACCAGCAGGAAGAGCGGGGCCAGCCAGCTCTTGCCGGTGAAGGCGACCAGACCCAGCATGGTCGCCACCAAAAAGATCCCCATAAACCAGCGCTGATCCCGGCCAATCTCGCGCTGTACCTCCCCATTGATGGCGCGCTCGGTACGCCCCATGCAAAGCAGCAGAGTGAGACCGACCGCACCATAGCCGATGGTGGCCAGCACCAGCGGCCCGCCGAGGGCGGCGCCGATGCCGATCTCCTGCTGGACGGTCGTGTTGCCCATCAGCAGGGCGGTCAGGGTGACGATGCATTCGGGCAGGGCCGTACCCAGTGCAGCCAGCAGCGAACCAGTGGCACTTTGCGAGAGTTTGAAGTGGTGTCCGGTCCATTCGATGCCGTTGACGAAGTATTCGCAGGCAAGGTAGATGGTGACCGCAGAGACGAGAAATAACAGCAGGGTAATCAACATAATAGATACCGCCAGGCGAGCAGAATAACCGATGGACCCGACATGGCTCGCCCGGCTGGCGTGCATATCGAGGCCAAAGGTCTTGCAGAGCGATAGTGCCTATCGCCGCCCATGCCATGGATGCGAGGATCCAAGAGTGTTGACATGGGCCCGGCCCGGAATACGGGCGGGTTGCTACTCCCCAATGACTGAGGGGACGTTTTACCAACTCGACCGTCACCTCACAAGGCAAATTACTGATAACTCATTCAATAAGTTGTAAGGAAATGTATCGCCAGCCTCCCCTCCCAGGCGCCATTACGCTGTTGGCACACCGATTGCTGTAGGTAGTTCACTATCCACAACAGTTTGGGAAGGATGAACAATGAAACGGTGGATCCAACATTTCTATCAACTGAACCGCCTCAATTGGCTGATGGTCTGGTTGTTGCTCTGCTGCAGCATCATTCTGCTGTTTCCGGCCGGGCTGATGAAAGGGGCCGTCAGCCAGTGGGCTGCGGATCATGCGGCCTGGCTGGGGGTCGGCATGCTGATCGCCATCTCCTACTTCTGCAGTCAGGGCTTCCTGATCGCCTGGGAGTGGGCATGCGAAGAGTGGCAGGCGCGCCGTCAGCAGGACCAGCTGGCCCAGATGATCGGCTTCCTCGACTTCAACGAAAAAGCGGTGTTGCGCGAGTTCGTGCTGCAGCGTAAAAGCGTCATAAACTTGCCGATCACCGAGCCCGCCGTCAAAAACCTGATGGATGCTGGCGTCCTCACCTACGCCTACGGCAAGCCGACCCGGGAGAAGGATGACGAGAACCAGATCCGCGCCCTGATGATCGCCCTGCCCGCCCGACCGCTGCTCACCTACAAGGTGCTGGGGCTGTCGCGCGGCAAGATGAGCGACGAGCAGGTGGAGCAGATCATGAATGCCAGACCCAAGTTCGCCCAGAAGGGGTTCCAGCGCTAACCGCCGCCCCATCCGCCAGATGCAAAAGAGCCGGACACTGTCCGGCTCTCTCGTTTCTGCGCGACGTTCTGTACCATCCCTTGCGTCTTGTTGTGCCCTACCCCTTTAGGCTGGAGCAAAAGCTGACATCGTCCTGCACCGGATCATCGCTCATGCTGTGATAGAGCTCGAAGCAGGGACCATTGCCAAACTCCAGCCCGGCAGCAACGATGTCGCCGATATGCTCCTGCCAACGAGGGCCATACTGACTGCGGTCGGTAATAAGATAACGGGACTGGGCGTAACGACCGGCGGGAATAATCTGGATCTCGACCGCACCCATCCCCACCGTCCCCGCAGGCACCGTCACCCCGATGTCAGTGCGACACTGGGCTGGCGGAGTCACCTCGGGGTTATCGTGATAGATGAAGATCCACTCCCCACCTTCCAGACCGCGGGCGCTGGCCCACTGATGCAGCTGGCTGCAAACGGGGTCATACCCCTCGCCATAGGGGCCGGTGACACGCATATAGGCCAGAGTACGGGCGTCCATCTCGGTGGTTTTCATGGTATTGCTCCTTGCTGATGAGTGACCCTCAGCATAAGGATTAGGCTGCACAAGTGCGTGTCCATCCTTGCTCATCAAGTGTCCATTCTTGCTCTTGTCGCGGCGAAACTCTCCCGGCGTGCAACCATAGTAACGGCGAAATACCTTGGCAAACGCCTGGGAGCTGGCGAGCCCCGCCCCCAACGCAATGGCCGTGACACTGGCATCGGTATAGCAGAGCTGCCAAACAGCCCGCTGGATGCGCAGACGACGACACATCTCCCCGGGCGTCTCCCCCGCCACAGCCGTAAACACCCGGTGAAAATGGTAGAAAGACAAGCAGGCACTGCTTGCCAGCGTTTCGATGGAGAGATCGGGATTCTGCTCCAGCGCCCGGATCACCGGGCGCAATCTGGCCTGATAATCGACCATACCGTTAGCGACTGGCGCCCCCCGCGACTCTGGCCATATAGAGCGCATCCACATAACGCCCCTGGCGGAAGGCATAGTCACGGGCTCGCCCCTCCTCGGTAAAACCGAACTTGCGATAAAGCGCCTGTGCGGCCTCATTGTCGGTATAGACGGTCAGCTCAATCCGGTGCAGGTTGAGCCAGTTATCGGCCAGATCCAGCGCCGCGGTCATCAGGGCAGAGCCAACCCCCTTGCCAGCCCAGTCATCCCGTACCCCCATGCCGATCCCGGCCACATGCTTGCGTCTGGGATTGGGTTCTACGTGCAAGGAGATCTGGCCCACCAGCAGCCCCTCTACCTCCGCCACCAAGGCGACCACATCACTGCTCTCCAACCGCTTCTGCCACTGGCTAAGGGGAGGTGTGGGCAGGTGCAGAGTGCCCGCCTGGGCATTGGGCATGGCGTAGAGATCCCGCAAGGCGGGGGCATCGGTGGGTTCGGCATGACGGATAGTAATCTGCATATGAGGCTCCTTCTCGAAGCCACCATCATGCAACATCCGGCGCGGTTACACATCCCCTACCCGCACCCATTTGTCTTGCCTATCAAAGGGCGAGGAAAGGCCCATTGGCCGAGCACGGCGCAGATCCGTAGGCTGACCCCATATCAACAAGGAGAGAAGCCATGACTGACAAGACCCTGCACAGCGCCAACGGCGCCCCCGTCGTCGACAACAACAACAGCCTCACCGCCGGCCCGCGCGGCCCCATCCTGATGCAAGATATCTGGTTGATGGAGAAACTCGCCCACTTCGACCGCGAGCGCATTCCCGAGCGGGTGGTTCACGCTAAGGGCTCGGGCGCCTACGGCACCTTTACCGTGACCCACGACATCAGCCAGTTCAGCAAGGCCGATCTGTTCAGCGCCATCGGCAAGCAGACGCCTGTATTCCTGCGCTTCTCCACCGTGGCCGGTGAGAAGGGCGCCGCCGATGCCGAACGCGATGTGCGCGGCTTCGCCCTCAAGTTCTATACCGAACAGGGCAACTGGGATCTGGTGGGCAACAACACCCCGGTCTTTTTCATCCGCGATCCGCTGAAATTCCCTGACTTCATCCACACCCAGAAGCGGGATCCGCGCACCAACCTGCGCAGCGCCACCGCCGCCTGGGACTTCTGGTCACGCCATCCGGAATCCCTGCATCAGGTCACCATACTGTTCAGCGATCGCGGCATCCCCAAGAGCTTGCGGGAGATGAACGGCTACGGCAGCCACACCTTCAGCTTTATCAACGATGCCAACGAGCGCTTCTGGGTCAAGTTCCACTTCAAGACCGAGCAGGGCCACAGCTTCTACACCGATGAAGAGGCCGCCACCGCCGTCGGGCAGGATCGGGAGACCAGTCAGGCGGATCTGTTCAACGCTATCGAGCGGGGCGACTTCCCGCGCTGGAAGGTCTATGTGCAGGTGATGCCGGAGGCCGAAGCCCAGACTTACAACATCCACCCGTTCGACCTCACCAAGGTGTGGCCGCATAGCGACTACCCGCTGATCCCGGTGGGCGTGCTGGAGCTCAACCAGAACCCGGACAACTACTTCGCCCATGTGGAGCAGGCCGCCTTTACCCCGGCTAACGTGGTGCCCGGGATCGGCTTCTCGCCGGATCGCATGTTGCAAGGGCGACTCTTCTCCTACGGTGACACCCAGCGCTATCGCCTTGGCGTCAACCACGGTCTGCTGCCGGTCAACGCCCCGCGCTGCCCGTTCCATCACGGTGCCCATCGTGACGGTGCCATGCGGGCGGACAGCAATGGCGGCGCCAGCCCCAACTATCAGCCGAACCGTTTCGGCACCCAGCAGCCGAGCGAGCAGCACGAACCGGCGCTGAGTCTGGAAGGGGCAGCCTTGCACTACGATTTTCGTGACTACGACAGCGACTACTACAGCCAGCCGGGCAACCTGTTCCGCATCATGGACGAGGGGCAGCGCTCGCGGCTCGCCGCCAACCTGGCCCGCTCCCTTATCAATGTGGAGGATGACGCCATCGTCGCGGCCCAGCTCAAACACTTCGAGCAGGCCGACCCCGAGTATGCCAAACGAGTCGAACTGGCACTGGCCGCCTTGCAGCGCTAAGCCGCAAGCAGGCAACATCTGCAAAAGCAAAACGGGGGCCTGATGGCCCCCGTTCTCGTCATGACGGTATTTGATAAATAAAAAACAGAGCCCAAGGCTCTGTTTTCAATGCTGTATCAATCCCGGACGGAACGCGCTTCGCGCTCTTCCCGCTCCCTTGCCAACAAGCGTTTGTACCACCAGCTACTGCGACGACGTTGTGCATTGGAAGAGCGACGAGCCATTTCTTAGGTTCCAGCCAAGAGAAGAAAGGAGCTGCATTATGCGACAGGGATCACGTCCATGTCTTTAGCTGGATCAAGAAAAGCCTCACTGACCCACGGAAATCGTCTTTTGATCTTTCGCACCACGGGTGGCAGGCAACACCACCGCAGGAGAGCGCCAGGCCAACGGGCCATTGCTCTCGAGGTCGTTCTGCGGGCCGCACTCCAGCCAGATATCTCCCTGCAGAATGCGGGCCCCTTCGGAATATTTCTGATCCGCAAACCAGCAGACCCGCTCGGGCAATGAGCCCAGCGGCAACAGCAGCTCGGGACTGGCAGACTCGCCCACCACAGTGGTTTTGGACGCGGCCAGAGCGGGGGCGAGCCAGAGGGAGGCCAGCAGGCAGAGCAGTACATTTTTCATGAGAGGGATCCTGTTTCGATGGAAGGCATTCTCGAAGAGTCGACCAGCCCCGGGGTTTACTTGACTGACAATCATACTGCCTGCTGGCATTGTGGAACCAATATGGTAGCCTGCCAGCGTCTGCGGGCAGTCTCTCGCTGCCACGCGCAAACTTCCGGTGAATTTGTCACGTCCTGACAAAATATAACCTTATTTATCAAATCGTTATTTGGATATTATCCCAATGCGTATCATGCCGTTGCTTCAGGCGGCCTGCCTGAGCCTGATGTTGTCCGCCTGCGTTGCCCCATTGCTGATGATGAGCCCCACCAGCCAACTGATGTGGGCCCTGCTCAAGCCGCTGGTCGGCTTTGACCCGAACGAGGTCAATCTGTTCGAACAACCCCTGATCAAGGATCGGATGACCGCCATCCTTGGTCCCAACTACGACAGCACCATGCAGTTGCTCAAGACTGCCGACAAGTTACAGCAGGAGGGGCCGCTTTTCTATGTGGTCTCCGAGTATGCGCCCGTGCCGGATATCGCCAAGCAGGCGGGGATGGTGTGGAACTCGCAAACCAACCAGATGTCGGTATTGCTGCAAAAAGGGGATGGCACCACCCTGACCTTCGGCGAAAATCTGGCGGGCACGGCACCGACCTGGCCAACCGCCATGCAGGGCTGGCAGACCCCCACCAGCCAGCTCACCCCGGCGACCAATGCCCTGACCGGCGCGGCGACCAGTCAGAGTGGCGCCTCCCCCTTCTCCCTTGGCAGCGCGCTGGGCACAGTGACTCGCGGCGTCACCGGCTCGCTGACCAACAGCGCAAGTCAGACTATCAGCGGCGCAGCCGCCAACGCCACAGGGCAGGCCACCCAAGCGGTGAGCCAAAGCACGACCGCTCTTACCCGCACTGCAACTCAAGAAGCGACCAAGGCTGTTGCCGTTCCTGCCAAGCAAGCAGTCAGCAGCGCCACTGCGACCGCGGCGCAAGAAGCCACCAAAGCCGTTGCTGCACCTGCCAAACAGGCCGTCAGCAGCGCCACTGCAACCGCGGCCCAAGAAGCCACCAAGGCCGTTACCGTTCCGGCCAAACAGGCCATCAGCAGCTCCGCTGCGACCGTGACCCAAGAAGCCACCAAGGCTGTTACCGCTCCTGCCAAACAGGCCGTCAGCAGCGCCGCTGCGACCGCGACGCAAGAAGCCACCAAAGCCCTTGCCGCGCCTGCCAAACAGGCTGTCAACAGCGCCGCTGCAACCGCGACGCAAGAGGCCACCAAGGCTGTTACAGCTCCTGCCAAACAGGCCGTCAGCAGCGCCGCTGCGCCCGCGGCGCAAGAAGCTACCAAGGCCGTTGCAGAACCAGCCCGGCAGGCCGTCAGTACCGCATCCCATACGGCCGGAGAGAGCGTCGCCGATGCCGCCAGAGCGGCGGAGGCCAAGGCTCGCGCCAAGGCAGAGGCGGAGATGGAAGCCCTGCTCAAATAAACCGACAGGCCACCGCAAGGTGGCCTTTTTTTTATCCCGCTACCGGATCATGACGTTATGGAAAAGGCCACATAGACTGTTAGGTAACTACCCGCACAAGGAGTGCATCATGCGTCGTCTGCTCCCTGCTCTCGCTTCTCTCGCCCTGTTTATCGCGCTCCCGGCTCCGGCACTTATCTACTATTCGGAGCAGAACATGCCGCTCAATGGCCAGGATAAAAATGGTCAGCCTGTGGGGTTGGCGGTCGAGTTGCTGCGCCTGATGTGGCGTGAAATGGGGGAGCCGGAGCACCCCATCCACTTTCTGCCCTGGGCCCGCGGCTGGTATCTGCTGACCCAGCAGCAAGAGGCCGTGCTCTTTACCACGGCGCACACCAAGGAGCGGGATCCCCATTTCCTCTGGGTCTGCCCCATCAGCCACTCCAGGGTCGCGCTGGTCGGCCGCAAGCAGGATGCCCCCAAAGTGGCCAGCAAAGCGGATCTCGCCAAGCTGCAGATCGGTGTGATGCAGGCGGATGTCGGGGAGCAGTTGCTACTCAACCGCGGGATCAGCCCGGGCAATATGATGGCGGTGGAGCGTATGGATCAGGTGGTGCGCCAGCTCATCATGGCACGCACCGATCTGGTGGCGGGCAACGAGGTGATGCTGCGCCATCAGGCCAAGGAGCTGGGTTTCCCCAGCGAGGATTTTGTCACCGTCGCGATTATTGAAGAGCAGGATAACTGCTTCGCCTTCAACCTGCGGGCAGACAAGCAGCAGGTTGCACGCCTGCAACAGGCGCTGGACAAGGTCAGACAGGGGGATGAATACAAGCAGCTGGTGAAGCGCTACCAGTTGCTCAGTATCCTGCCTGAAACCACTCCCACCATCCCGCGCCTAGAGTAACCCCGGCCCGCCCTATGGCGGGCTCTCTCTATCTCCCGCCGATGACGCCTGTGATGCCTGTGATGCCTCCACCGGAGCCGTAATGAGGTGGTTCAAAAAGAGAGTGAACAGCTCGGCCCGCGAGCCGAGTCGCAGCTTGCCATAGAGATGCTTGCGGTGATTCTTCACCGTGCCGCTGCCAATCCCGAGCTCCGCGGCAATCGCCTCGGTATCCAGCCCCTGCAGCAGCAACTCCGCCACCTGCCGCTCACGCCGGGTAAGCCTATCGCCCCCGACACTCGCCATCGCCTGCTCCACCGCACTCTTGAGGCTGGCGCTGTCTGGCAGCGCAGTGCTCTGGGCCAACAGCGGCTGGCTCTGCCGCCACTGCTGACGACAGAGCGAATGCACCAGCGGGAACAGCTGCTCCAGCCTCGCCAGCTCGTCACGGCTGAGGGTACTGCGCTTGTCGAGGCGCCCCAGAAACAGCATCAGCGTCAACCCGTCCCGCACCGGCAGGATCAGCCCCACCTCCTCCTGCCAGCCGGTAGCCTGATAGAAGTGGTGGCGATATTCGGGATCGAGCCGCCCCTGGGAGACCTGCGCCAGGGTCCAGACGCCGGCAGGCAAGCCCTGCTCCAGCGCCTGCATAAAGGGATCCTGACTGAAGTGGCTGGTGAGGTAGCGATCAAAGAGCAGAGCCCGCTGATGATTGAGGTTGTCGTAGAGGTAGACGGGGCGCTGCCCCACCCCGAGCAGCAGGGCGCAATCAAACGCCACCTGTTGCTGGATCAGCCGCACCAGCGCCGCCGCAAAGGCGCTGCTGTGCAGGGCATCGACCACCCCGGTCATGCTGCGGGTCAAGGCATCTGTGGTGAATGGCTGGGTCATGGAGGCACGTTTCCGGTGACGGGGAGCGATTCCCCGCTATGGCTGAATGCTAGCACGAGAGTGGCAAAACTGTCCCTAAGGGGACATATCCGCCACCAACTAGAACGGCGAGCATGACGGCTTTTCCCCCTGTTGTTGGAGTACCCATGATCAACCCCCACCTGCTTGATGAGCTGACCGAGCGCGGCCTTGTGGCCCAGAATTCCGACCCGGCGGCTCTGGCCGATCATCTTGCCACCCCGCGCACCGTCTATTGCGGGTTCGATCCCACCGCCGGCAGCCTGCATATCGGTCATCTGGTGCCGCTCTTGATGCTGCGCCGCTTCCAGCTGGCGGGCCACACCCCGGTGGCACTGGTGGGCGGGGCAACCGGCCTTATCGGCGATCCCAGCTTCAAGGCGACCGAGCGCAGCCTCAACAGTGCCGATACCGTGCAGGGTTGGGTCGCCAGCCTGTCGGCCCAAATCAGGGCGCTGCTGCCCGCCGATGAGGACCTGTCGGCCCCGCAACTGGTCAACAATGGCGACTGGATGGGGCAGATGTCCGCCCTCGACTTTCTGCGGGATATCGGCAAGCACTTCTCGGTCAACGCCATGCTGGCGCGGGAGTCGGTGCGCCAGCGGCTGGCCCGTCCGGATCAGGGCATCTCGTTCACCGAGTTCTCCTACGCTCTACTGCAATCCTACGATTTTGCAGTGCTGCACCAGAGGCTCGGCTGCACCCTGCAGATTGGCGGCAACGACCAGTGGGGCAATATCACCAGCGGCATGGATCTGACCCGTCGCCTCCATCAGGCGCAGGTACACGGCATGACCCTGCCCCTCATCACCAAGGCAGACGGCACCAAGTTCGGCAAGACCGAGGGTGGCGCGGTCTGGCTCGATCCGGCGCTCACCTCCCCTTACGCCTTCTACCAGTTCTGGCTCGGCACCGCGGATGAGGATGTCTACCGCTTCCTGCGCTACTACAGCTTTATGTTGCTGAGCGAGATTGATGCACTGGAAGCGGAAGATGCCAAGCGGCAGGGGCGCAAGCAGGCCCAGCAGGTGTTGGCGAACGAGCTGACCGAGCTGGTACACGGCAAGGCGGCGCTGGCGGCGGTGCAGCGCATCAGCGAACTGCTGTTTAGCGGCGATGTAGCTCGCCTCGGCGAGAGCGACCTGGCCCAGCTGGCACAGGATGGTATGCCGAGCAGCACCGTCAGCGGCGAGACGGATCTGGTCAGCCTGCTGGTCAGCTGCGGTCTGGCTAACTCCAGGCGCATCGCCCGCGAACTGCTGGCGGCGGGGGCCATCAGCCTCAATGGTGTGATCAAGCAGGATGAACAGCTGAGTACCAATGATCGGCTATTTGGCCGCTACCTGCTGCTGCGCCGGGGCAAGAAGCAGTATCACCTGGTGGAGTGGCAATAAGCCGCAGGGCGGGGAGCACAGCCTCCCCGCCCGCCCCCAGAACCCCTTTTGAATCCCGAGTTGCGATCCCCCTCACAGCCTCTCCCGTCAGCAGCCACCATACTGGCACCGGCGAACATGGAGTACGCCACACAATCTGTTCCTCACGAATCAACAAGGATGCTGATGATGAAGAGATGGCTTCTGGTGCTGCTCTGCACCCTGCCCATGCTGGCACACGCCAGCGGATACACCCAGACCCGCTACCCCATAGTGCTGGTGCACGGCCTGTTCGGTTTCGACAAGCTGCTCGGGGTCGATTACTTCTACGGCATTCCCCAGGCCCTGAGCCGGGATGGTGCCAAAGTCTACGTGGCTCAGGTGTCAGCCACCGCCAGTTCGGAGCAACGGGGGGAGCAACTGCTCGCCCAGATTGAGCTGCTGCTGGCGGCCACCGGCGCCGAGAAGGTCAACCTGATCGGCCACTCCCACGGCGGCCCCACCATCCGCTATGTCGCCTCGGTCGCCCCCGAGCTGGTCGCCTCCGCCACCAGCGTCGGCGGCGTCAACTACGGCTCCGAGATTGCCGATCTGGTGCGGGCCAATGCCGCCCCCGGCAGTGCCGCCGAGAAGCTGGCGGCCGCCGCGGCCCACGCCCTCTCTGGCATGATTTCACTGCTCTCGGGCGGGAGCCAGCTGCCGCAAGATCCGGTCGCCGCCCTCGATGCCCTCACCAACAAGGGGGCCAGCCAGTTCAACCAGCGCTACCCGGAGGGGCTGCCCAGCCGCTATTGCGGCGAGGGGCCGATGCAGGCCAGCAACGGCGTCTACTACTTCTCCTGGAGCGGGCGCGGCAACCTGACCAATCTGCTGGATCCGGTGGATCCTGCGCTGGCGCTGACCGGCGCCTTCTTCAAGGAGCCCAATGACGGACTGGTCGGGGTCTGCAGCAGCCACCTCGGCAAGGTGATCGGCACCGACTACCGGATGAACCATCTGGACGAAGTGAACCAGTCCTTCGGCATCCACCATCTGTTCGAGACCGATCCGGTCACCCTCTATCGCCAGCATGCCAACCGTCTCAAGGAGCTGGGACTATGAAGATAGCCACCCTGCTCGTCGTGCCCTGCGCCATCACCCTGATGCTTGGCGGGGTGTTGCTCTGGCCCAATGTACCGACGGCAGACTCATCCCCCGCTCAAGCCAGCCAGCATGCACAGAGCCACCCGCACGATCCCGAGCAGGAGGCCGCCGATGCCCTGCAGGCGCGCTATCGCACCTTTATCTCCGCCCAAAACAGCCTGACGGTGCCCACCGAGATCTCCCTCGCCAGCCTGCAGATCCTGTTTGACGAGCGGGAGCAGCTGCGCCAGCAGAGCTTTACCCCGGCGGAGCAGGCTCAGCTGTTTGCCGAGGATAGGCTGATGGAGCAGCTGACCCTGCGCCGCAGGGCGCTGGCGGAGGCGAGAGACAGCGACAAGTCGCAGCTGGCCAGCGAGCTGGATCTCTGGCTGGCGGAGCAACCGGGCTGGTTTCGCGAGGCGGAGGCCAACAGCCGCCTGCTTGAGGAGTTGCAAGGGCTGGCGCAGATGGAGCCAGCCAAACGGGAGGCTCTGCTGCTGGAGACGGGGGGGCCGGAAGCGGTGGATCGGATGCGCCAGCTGGAGCAGAACCGGCAAGGGTTCGAGGAGCAGCTCAGCGGTTTTCTGGCCGAGCTAAGGCAACTACCGAACGAGGCCAGGGCCGAACAGCAGCAGGAGCTGCTGGCCCGCTGGTTCGAGCCCGGACAGTGGCGCCGGGTCGAGGCGCTCACCCGGCTCAAGCTGGGGGAGCCACAAGCCGAATGAGAAGGGGGCCCTCGATGGGCCCCCTTGCTATTGCGCTTATTGCGGCTTGTTGGCCCCCGGCAGCGGCTGCCAGGTGAGGCGGGTCACCTGAGTGCCCTGCACCTCGCACTTGAGGCTCAGCTCCTGCCACCCCTTCTCCTGACGCAGGGAGACCTCCCCCTCGATCCCCTGCTCGCCAATCTTCAGCTTATCCTGCTCGAAGATCACCTTGTCGCCGTGGGCGAGATCCATCAGTTTGCCGTTGCAGAGCCAGTGAGCGAGATCCGCCCCCTTCAGCTTGACGCCCCCCTTGGCCGCCTTCTGTTCGGCCGCGCTCACCACAAACAGCTTGCTCAGCTCGGCAGCCCGCTTGGTGAGCCACTCCTGACGCTGCTGCATGCTCATCTTGCTGACGAACTCGGCGGGCTGACCCTTCTCGTCCAGCCATTGGGTCAGCTTGCCGCTGTCGTCAAAGGCGAACTGGGCGGCGGGCTCTTTGACCCCGAACAGCTTGCCGCCCTTGAAGTAGTAGCGGCTCTCCCCTTCCAGCTTGCCCAGCTCGTTCATGATGGGCACGGCGATGATGACGGGGGCGCCATCGATCCAGGCCTTGATATCGACGCCGTCATGGCTGAATTGACGGGTATCGAGGGCGCTCTCGGCCCCCTTCTCCATCAGGGTAAACTGCTCGGCGAGAGAAGCGGCCAGAGAAGGGAGGGAGCAGAATCCCAGGGTCAGCGCGATCGCTGTGTTGCGCATTGAGTTGTACATAACACTCCTGTGATGGGCCATCCGGCCCGTGGTTAACTCTCTGTCAGCCAGGCCCGCAGCCCTTCCCGGTGAGCATCGCTCAGGGGCAGGGATTGGCGGGCCCGGTAGTCAAAATGGATCAGGGTCATTTCGGCGGTGACGGCCAGTTCGCCGCCCTGCCAGGCCTCCTGCCAGACCGTAAATGAACTGGTGCCGATGCGGCGCACGCCAGTCTTGATGGTGACCGGCTGGCCGTAGAACAGCTCCCGTTTGAACTGCACTGTGTAGCCCGCGATGATCAGATGCCAGTTATGCACATCCAGATCGGGGGAGAAGATCCGGAACAGGGGATCCCGCGCCGATTCGAACCAGACCGCCGGCACCGTATTGTTGATATGGCCGAGGGCATCCGTCTCCTGAAAGCGGGGTTGGATCTGCATTTCCAGCATGGGTTGACTCCTTGTCTCTTTGTTTCTGTCCTTGTCCGTTCATGGGACATCAGTGGCCAATGGGGTGGCCGCCGGGCATCATCAGCGGATCAGCATGTTACATGATACTGCTGGCCCAAGCACAGGGATGCCAGCGGCCCTGCGCGACCGGCCAGCGGGTGTCGCAGCGCGGCGGATTGTAGGGCTGCACAGAAAAGCTGGCAGTAAAAAGCCCCGCACATCTTGGCTGTGCGGGGCTGGTGCAGATAACCAAACGGCTTGGGGACTAGCCGAGCAGATCGAAGCGATCCGCATTCATCACCTTGTTCCAGGCGGTGATGAAGTCACAGACAAACTTCTCGCTGTTGTCATCCTGGGCATAGACCTCGGCATAAGCGCGCAGCACCGAGTTGGAGCCGAACACCAGATCCACCCGGGTGGCCGTCCACTTCAGGGCACCGCTGTGGCGATCGCGGATCTCGTAGAGATTGCTCGCTTTCGGCAGCCACTGGTAGCCCATGTCGGTCAGGTTGACGAAGAAGTCGTTGCTGAGTACCCCGACCCGATCGGTAAAGACCCCGTGCCCGGTACCGCCGTGGTTGGTGCCGAGCACCCGCATCCCGCCGACCAGCGCCGTCATCTCGCAGGCGGTGAGCCCCATCAGCTGGGCGCGATCCAGCAGCAGCTCCTCCGCCGTCACCACATAGTCCTGCTTCAGCCAGTTGCGGAAGCCGTCGGCCAGCGGTTCCAGCACCTCGAACGAGGCCACATCGGTCTGAGCCTGAGTAGCATCCCCCCGGCCCGGCGCAAACGGCACGCTCACCGTCACTCCGGCGGCCTGGGCAGCCTGCTCGATGGCGAGGTTGCCCCCCAGCACGATGAGATCCGCGACGCTGACACCACACTCGGCCGCCAGCTGGTCATAGACCGCCAGCACCTTCGCCAGCCGCGCCGGTTCGTTGCCCGGCCAATCCTTCTGCGGCGCCAGCCGGATGCGGGCACCGTTGGCTCCACCCCGCTTGTCGGAGCCTCGGAAGGTACGGGCACTGTCCCAGGCGGTACTCACCCGCTCGCTGATGGAGAGGCCGCTGGCGGCAATCCTGGCCTTCACCGCCGCCACATCATAATCGGCACGTCCGGCTGGCACCGGATCCTGCCAGATCAGATCTTCTGTCGGCACATAGGGGCCGACATAGCGGCTCTTCGGCCCCATATCCCTGTGGGTCAGCTTGAACCAGGCGCGGGCAAAGGCGTCGGAGAAGGCAGCCGGATCATCGCGGAAGCGCTCGGCAATCTTGCGATACTCGGGGTCGAATTTGAGCGCCATATCGGCATCCGTCATCATGGGTTTGCAGCGGATCGAGGGGTCCTCCACATCCACCGGCATATCCTCTTCGGCGATATTGATCGGTTCCCACTGATGGGCCCCCGCCGGTGATTTTTGCAACCACCAGTCGTACTTGAACAGCAGATCGAAGTAGCCGTTGTCCCATTGGGTCGGGTGGGTGGTCCAGGCCCCTTCGATGCCGCTGGTCACAGTGTTGCGGCCGATGCCGCGGCTGTGGTGATTGATCCAGCCGAGCCCCTGCTCCTCGAGGCTGGCCCCTTCCGGCTCGGGCCCGAGCTGCTTGGCATCGCCGTTGCCGTGAGCCTTGCCGACAGTGTGGCCACCGGCGGTCAGCGCCACCGTCTCTTCATCATCCATCGCCATGCGGGCGAAGGTGACCCGCATATCCTGCGCGGTTTTCAGGGGATCGGGCTGGCCATCCACCCCTTCCGGGTTGACGTAGATAAGCCCCATCATCACCGCCGCCAGCGGGTTTTCCAGATCCCGCTCGCCGGAGTAACGACCGCCCGGCTTGCCGCTGGGCGCCAGCCATTCCTTCTCCGATCCCCAGTAGATATCCTTCTCCGGATGCCAGATATCCTCGCGGCCAAAGGCGAAGCCGAAGGTCTTGAGCCCCATGGACTCATAAGCCACGGTGCCCGCCAGAATAATCAAATCGGCCCAGCTGATCTTGTTGCCGTACTTCTTCTTGATGGGCCATAGCAGGCGACGAGCCTTGTCGAGGTTGGCATTATCCGGCCAGGAGTTGAGGGGGGCGAAACGCTGGTTGCCGCTGCCGCCACCGCCGCGACCATCGGCGATGCGGTAAGTCCCGGCCGAGTGCCAGGCCATGCGGATCATCAGGCCGCCGTAGTGGCCCCAGTCGGCGGGCCACCACTCCTGACTGTCGGTCATCAGGGCGGTCACATCCTGCTTGAGGGCCGCCATATCGAGCCCCTTCAAGGCTTCCCGATAGTTGAAACCGGCCCCCAGCGGATTGGTCTTGGTATCGTGTTGGTGAAGAATGTCGAGGTTGAGGCTCTTCGGCCACCACTCCATTCTGGACGTCTCGACGGAGGTGGTTCCCCCGTGCATGACCGGGCATTTTCCTGCGGAACTGTCTGAATTATTGCTCATCGTTTTCCTCATTTGCTCTGCTGTCCATAACCTGAAACAGCATGGCACAGAGGCGTGACACAAACTGTGCAGCAGCGGCCGATTTAGGGATCTTTCACACAAGCGGCCACGGAGCACTCGTCGGCCGCGACAGAAATTGGACGAACTATGGCGCCTCTGCGGGCTGATGGGGCGGCTCGGGCCGCAGCCAGGCGCTGCGAAAATCGAACCAGCCGAGCGCCGTCATCCGCACCCCGTGCACGCCGACACGGCTCTCCAGCTCCAGCCAGTGGTGAAACAGCGGCACAAACCAGCTCTGCTGCTGCACAGTTGCCAGCAGGGCGCGGGGGCCGGGCTCCTCACCGCTGGCGCGCCACTGCATCAACCCTTGCCACAACTCATGCTGACTGCTCCACACCTTGCGCAGCAACGGGGTGCCCTGCAACCAGGCGTAGGGGGCAAAGGGGCCGGCATGTTCGAGGTTGAGGGTGCCGAGCCAGAGATCCACGTCTTCATCCTCGCCACTCACCCAGCGGCCGTAATCGAGGGTGCGCACCTCCAGCCTGATCCCCTGCTCGGCCAGCAGGCTGCTTATGGCGTTGGCGCACTCGTTGAACTCCAGATGCTGATTGAAGCAGGCGAGCACCAAGGTGGTCGGCAACTGCGCCGGTGTGGGCAAGGGCACGGGCAGCGCTTCGCGCCAGTGGGGCAGCAGGCCGAGGGCGCTGGTCCAGCCCCGTTGCAACTCGGGGGCGACCCGCCCCATCAGGGCCACCGGATTGAGCAGCTGGCCCAGCCACTGCCGCAGGGCGGGATCCTGCAAGGATCCGGAACGATCATCCTGCAGCAGGAAGTAGCAGCCCGATTCGAGCTCCGACTCGCCACGCATGGTGCCGAGCTCAGGGCTGTCGCGCCCCAGCTGCAGGTGGGTCTCCAGCCGCTCCGCCAGCTCCGGCAGCATCCAGATATCGATCTCGTCGAGCAGGGCCCGCAGGCCGAAGTAGTCGTCAAACGCCGCAAGGCAAAGATGCAGGGGATCGTTGGCGGCCACCCGGTAAGGGCCGGTGCCCACAGGTTGCAGGGCAAAGCCCGCCTCCCCCTTGAGCTCCCGTGGCAAAATGGTCGCCACCGGCTCGGCCAGCAGGTGGGGCAGCCAGGGATCCGGGCTGTCGAAATAGAGATCCAGCGTGCGCGGCCAGGGGCTCTCCAACCGGTCCAGATGAGCGAACAGCGGGCGAGCCCGCAGGGCCAGCAGGCTCTCCATCACATCTTCCACCACCAGCTCGCGACCGTGGTGAAAACGCACCGCCGGGCGCAGGTAGAAACGCCAGTGGCAAGGACCCAGACACTCCCAGTGGTGGGCGAGATCCCCTTCGATTTCCCCATTTTCCTCATTTCGCCGGGTGAGGCCGTTGAAGATCTGGCGGCTCAGGTGAATTTCGGAGCGGCGCATCGGGCCGGTGGGCAGCAACTGCGGCAGCGGTCGGTAGTAGGGCACCCGCAGGATCTGGCGCCCCTCGCGGGTGGCCTGACCGAGCTGCTCTATCAGCAATGGAGTGAGCAGATCGAGGCGATCTTCGGCCAGCCGTACCGCCTGCGCCAACTGGCCCTGACTGAGCAGATCCCGCAAGCGGCGCCGGGTCAGGCTCTCCTGACTATCGAGCAGGGTGAGCCGGGAGCGCCGCCCCCGCCCCGCTTCCGCCGACCAGCTGAGCCAGCCCTGATCCTGCATCCGCCGCAGCAGCAGACGGGCGTTGCGTGGGGTGCAGCAGAGCAGATCCGCCACCTCGGCGAGGCTGATCTCCCGCTCGTCGCTGCCAAGCAGCTGGGCGAGTCGTTGAAATTGCTGATAGAGGCGACCGGTCGGCATAAAAGAGGAAATCCTGTTGCTATAAGTCATCAGTTTTTACTTCCGCATTTTAGCTCAATACTGCTGATGAACGTGAGAACCACAGCAGAGGAGCACCATCATGAGCCACGCCAACCCCATCAAACCGAACCGGATCCAGCAGACCTTGCGCCGTTACTTCAAGCGGATCCTGCCGCGCCCCTTGCCACTTATCGAAGATCCCATGCAGCAGCTCAACCGCCTGATGCAGTGGGACATGAACCAGATCGATGACAAGGAGTATCGCCGCCGCCTCTGAGTAAGGCAGGCCTGCCCGCCACTCGGGAGGCGCATCCCCTGCGGGCGACATTGCTTTGCCGGATCTTGCTGTTTACATCGGCCACGGGCCTGATAGATTGGACGTCTATCCATCTATAACTGCGACAAGCAACATCCAACAAGGAGTGTGTGATGAAAGATGCGACCCTGGCCCTGCACCACGGCTTTTCCAGCGACCCCACCACCAAGGCGGTCGCCGTGCCCATCTACCAGACGGTGGCCTACGAGTTCGACAGCGCCCAGCACGGGGCGGATCTGTTCAATCTGGCGGTGCCGGGCAATATCTACACCCGCATCATGAACCCCACCAACGATGTGCTGGAGCAGCGGATGGCCGCACTGGAAGGGGGGATCGCCGCGCTGGTGGTCTCGGCAGGTTCCGCCGCCATCACCTACGCCATTCAGGCGCTGACCGCCGCCGGTGACAACATTGTCTCCACGCCCCAGCTCTATGGCGGCACCTACACCTTGTTCGCCCACATGCTGCCGAGTTTCGGGGTCGAGGTGCGCTTCGCCAAGGATGACAGCGCCGAAGCCATCGCCGCCCTCATCGACGACAAGACCAAGGCAGTCTACTGCGAGAGCATCGGCAACCCGGCGGGCAACATCGTCGATCTGGCCGCGCTGGCCAAGGCAGCCCACGCCCGTGGCGTGCCGCTTATCGTCGACAACACGGTCGCCACCCCGGTGCTGTGCAAGCCCATCGAACACGGCGCCGACATCGTGGTCCACAGCCTGACCAAATATGTCGGCGGCCACGGCAACTCGCTGGGTGGCGTCATCGTCGACTCGGGCAAGTTCCCCTGGGCGGATCACGCCGAGCGCTTCCCACAGCTCACCAAACCCGAGCCCTCATACCACGGGGTGGTCTACACCGAGGCCTTTGGCCCCGCTGCCTTTATCGGGCGGGTGCGTACCGTGCCGCTGCGCAATACCGGCGCGGCGCTGGCGCCGATGAACGCCTTCCTGCTGCTGCAGGGGCTGGAGACCCTGAGCCTGCGCATGGAGCGCCACGTGGACAACGCCCTGCGGGTCGCCCATCACCTCAAGCATCACCCCAAAGTGGCCTGGGTCAGCTATGCCGGTCTGCCGGGTCATCCCCACTATCTGCTGGCGGAGAAGTACATGGCCGGTCGCCCCTCGGCCATCCTCTCGTTCGGTCTGAAGGATGGCTACGAGGCGGGCGTGCGTTTCTACGATGCGCTGAAGATCTTCAAGCGGCTGGTCAATATCGGCGACGCCAAGTCGCTGGCCTGCCACCCGGCCTCCACCACACATCGCCAGTTGAGCGAGGAGGAGCAGGCCAAGGCCGGGGTGAAACCGGAGATGATCCGGCTGTCGGTGGGGATCGAGGCGATCGAAGACATTCTGGCAGATCTGGATCAGGCGCTGGAGGCCTGAGTCAGTCATCAAGGGAGCGGGCATCAGCCCGCTCTTTTTGTACTGCCGGTGAACCGCCCTCCTCACCCGCTCGTATACCCCATCCTGCCACCGAATCGAGGTCGTTATGATAGTCCTGCACCACCTGAACAAATCCCGCTCCCAACGCATTATCTGGCTGCTCGAAGAGCTGGGCCTGCCCTATGAGATCAAGGCGTATCAGCGCGATGCCACCACCTTTCTGGCACCGCCCGAGCTAAAAGCCATCCACCCTCTCGGCAAGTCGCCGGTCATCGAATTCGACGGCCGGGTGCTGGCGGAATCGGGCGCCATCACCGAGTACCTGATTGCCCGCTATGCTGCCGATCGGCTGGCACCGGCACCAGATAGCCCGGAGTATCCCGAATACCTGCAGTGGCTTCACTTTGCCGAGAGCTCCGGCATTCTGCCGCTGCTGCTCGACATGTTCGTGCGCAAGGATGGCAGCCCGATGCGCTTCCTGCCGGACTACGCCAAGGCGGAGTGTGCCAAGGTGCTGGGCTACCTCAATGAGGTACTGGCGAATCGCCACTATCTGGTGGGGGATCGCCTCTCCGGCGCCGACATCATGAACTCCTTCCTGGTGGATCTGCTGGCGCAAAGCGGCCAGCTGGCCCACTTCCCGCACCTGCAAGCCTACTGGCAGCGCCTCAATACCCATCCGGCCCGTCAGAAGGCGGTAGAGCTGGAGCGCGAGCTGGATCAGCGCCCCTGACCGAGCGACTACCATGCAAAACGCCCCGACTGTCGGGGCGTTTTTGTTATGCAGCGGGCTGCGGTTTACTTGGTCGCGGGCACCTTGTCCCGGCGCGACTTCCACCACCATCTCAAGCGGATCTGGGAGATGAGCATCCCCGCCAGCATCAGGGCGCAACCGGCAATGGCGCGCTCGTCCAGCGTCTCACCCAACAGCAACACGCCCCCCACGGCGGCAAAGACGGTCTCCAGACTGAGGATGATGGCGGCATGGGCCGGATGAGCGCCCCGCTGCCCTACCACCTGCAGGGTATAACCCACCCCGACCGACACCAGCCCGGCATAGAGCAGAGCCTGCCAACCGGCCACTGCGCCGCTAACAGTCGGGGTTTCGATAACAAAAGCGGTGGCGAGGCTGAGCAGGCCGCACACCACGAACTGCACTCCGGCGAGCTTGATGGGTGCAACCCGGTTGGAGTAGTGATCCACCAGCAGCAGATGCACAGCCCAGAAGAGGGCGCCGACCACCTGCAGCAGATCACCAAAGCCGATGGTGAACTCGTCGGTGACGCTCAACACATAGAGGCCCGTCAGAGCAATCAGGGCACCAATCCAGGTATTGAACCCGCTCTTGTGGCGCAGCAGCAGCCCCAGTACCGGCACCAGAATGATGTAGAGCCCGGTGATGAAACCGGCCTTGGCGGCAGTGGTATAAAGCAGCCCCACCTGCTGCAGGGAGGCGGCACAGAACAGCACCAGCCCGGCCAGCACGCCACCGATCAGCAGCTGGCGATGATCGCCCGCGACGGCAACAGGTTGTCGGGATTTAAGCCACCAGAGCAGCGGCAGCAGGGAGAGAGCGCCGAGCAGAAAGCGCAGGCCATTGAAGGTATAGGGCCCCATGTGATCCATCCCGAGGCGCTGGGCGACAAAGCCCATACCCCAGATGGTGGCAGCCATCAGCAACATCAGATTGGAGCGCATGGCGATTCTTCCTTAAATCGGCGCGTGACGGGTTATCCGATCCAAGATACCCGCCTCCCTATCCTCTTGTCTCCACTCTTTGTCTTCGCTCTCGCTCTCCACGCGCTGCATCGCACTGCTTTTGAGCACAGCGAGTGTTACAACAGCGAGGGCTTGGTGAACACGGCCAACAGGGCAATCAGTAGCAGATTGCCCCGCAGGATCCACACCACCCGGAAGTGCTGCTGAATGGAGATCATCGGCGCCTTGCCCAGACGCAGGGCGCGACGCCAGCGATAGAAGAGGCGGCTGGGATAAACGAGGGAGCCAACAATCAGCAGAAACAGCCCCATCTTGAGGCCGTGGGCAGGATGGGCAAAGATCTCTGCCACCGAGCTGGCATGCTCGAGGGCCAGCAGACACCCGGTGGCAAAGATGGAGAAGAGCGCCAGCGCCGCCACCCCATCTGCCAGCAGCAGGCGGCGCACTCGCAGCATGTTCAGGCCGCGCCGAAAGATCAGATACTCGACACAGAGGGCAAGGATTAGCACCGCTATGCTGCCATAATGAATCATTGAGAGCAGAGTGTGGTTCAGCATCGGAAACATCTCATTTTCTGCCTTTAGACGAGCCGCACAGCATCATATATGCTGGTGTCACCCGAGACGAAAAGGATCTGTTCATGTCCCCCGCCAAGCCCAAGAACACTTGGTCTTTGATCACCCGCATGCGGCTGGGCCTCCTCTTGCTCTTTATCCCTGTGTTGCTGCTCGGCAGCATCTACTACCTGCATATGGAGCGCACCCTGCGCCACGAGCAGCAACAATATCTGATTGCTCGCAACACCCAGTATTTCCATACCCTGATCGAACCCTATCTGGCGACCCTCAAACGCCAGTTTACGCTCATTTATCAGCAGGTAAATTATCGGGATTTCAGCGGCCCGGAGATCCTTAACGGCGAGCGCTACCTGCAACAGTGGCAGGCCTACCACAAGGTGATGGAGCTCGATTACGTCTACGTGGGCACAGAGCATCGCAAGATGCTGATCCACCCCTCCTGGCAGGCCGACGAGAAGTTCGATCCCAGAACCCGCCCTTGGTATCAGCTGGCCGCCAGCCATCCGGACCAGATTGTATCGACCGGCCCCTATTACGACTACACCCTGGGCACCCTCACCATGTCGCAAGCCCAGGTGATTGAAGATCCTGATGGCAAGCGAGTAGGTGTGCTCTCCCTGGATACCCAGCTTACCCCGCTCACCAACTGGCTCAACAACCGCCATGAACAGATCCATCATCTGAGCAAAGGTTATCAAATTCTGCTCAACCATGACGGGCTGGTGCTGGCCCACCCTGATCGCGAACAGGTATTCAAACCGCTCACCCACCCTGAATGGCTGACACATATGCAACAGCCGCAGGGTTTCTTCATCGATGATGCCAACGGCATGATGGTCTCTTACTACCGTGTCCCCGAGCAACGTTGGTTCCTGCTCAGTGTCGAGCCTACCGCCAACATGCATCAGGTGATCGACAACGTCTCCATCAACGTGCTGCTGATGATTGCCGTTGCCTGCATTTTCTATCTGCTGCTGGCCCTGCTCTGGACCCGCTACTTCCGCCGCATGCTGGGGGAGATCATCCTGCTGATCCGCGCCAGCCGCTCCGGCGGTATCGCCTACAACGGCCGCCGCATGCTGGAGCTGGCCAAGGTCTATGAAGAGATGGATGCCGCCAGCCAGGACTTTGCCCAGATCCGCCTGCAAGCCCATCAGGACAAACTCACCGGGCTCTACAATCGTCGCTTCTTCGACGAGTGCCTGCAAAAGCAGCTCAACAGTGGCGCTCCCTTCGGGGTGGTGATGTTCGATCTGGATGATTTCAAGCGGGTCAACGATACCCATGGCCATCAGGCAGGGGATGTGGTGCTCAAGCGGGTGAGCAAGCTGGGCATGAATCTGTTCCACGAGTGGGGCTGGTTCTGCCGCTATGGCGGCGAGGAGCTGGTGCTGATCTTCCGTTACGGCGAAGAGCAGCCGATGCTCCCCTCCCTGCTGGAAGCGTTCCGGCTCGGGGTGGAGCAGCTGGAGTGGCGCGAACCCGATCTCACCATCACCATCAGTGGCGGGGTGGCTTTCAGCCGCTTCGGGCTCTCGGCCAAAGAGCTGGTGGAGCTGGCCGACAAGGGGGTCTATCAGGCCAAGCGGGAGGGGAAAAACCGTATCTGCTTCCCACTGCGCCATACCCCTCACCAGAGTGCCGAGGAGGAAGTGCCCGCCTTTGGCGAGCCCCGGCAACAAACCAACGAGGGGTAACAGCCGCCAGCCTCAACCACAACGCCGTCAGCAAAAACAAAGAGAGAGGTTCCTGCCTCTCTCTTTGTTTTTCGTGCGTCTTGCCGCACGTGAAGCCAGTGTGGCGCGCGACTCAGCGCAGCCACTCCCACACCGGCCAGCCCAGCTCCTCGGCTTGCTGGCGCAGCGCGGGGGCCGGATTGACCGCATGGGGATGGCTCACTGCCCGCAGCATGGGCAGATCGTTGTGGGAATCGCTGTAGCCAAAGCTCCCCTGCCAGAGGTGGTCCCTGCCGGCAAACAGCTGGTTGATGCGGGCCACCTTGCCCTCGCGAAAACTGAGAGTGCCGCGGGTCTGGCCGGTCAGCATCCCCTCCTCTTCATCAAGCAGGATGGCGACGCAGTGATCCATCCCCAACATCTTCGCCATGGGGGCCACCAGATGCTCGCCGGAGGCGGAGATGAGCACCAGATCGTCGCCCCGCTCCCGATGCCATTCGATGCGCGCCAACCCCTCGGGGTAGAGGCGCTCGCGCAGCACCTGCTCGGCAAAGCGGCTACAGAGCGAGTCGAGCCACTGGCGTGTCTTGCCCACCAGCGGTTGCAGGGTGAAGGCCATGTACTGGTGCATATCCATCTTGCCCTGATGGTAGAGGGACATCATGGCCTGCTCCTCCGCGATCATGCTGGCGGGGGCCAGCTCCTCGGCCACCATGTACTCCAGCCAGAGGCTGGCGGAATCCCCGGCAATCAGGGTCTCGTCCAGATCAAACAGTGCCAGTGCCATGGGCGCTCCTCGCAGTGAAAATGGAAATGAAATGCGGCCTCATGCTACCTCACAGAGTTGATCCCGGGCCACCGCCAGAGTCACGGCACTGCCGGTGGCCAGCAGATCGCCAGCCGAGCGGTTGAGGCAATCCACCGTCAACAGCCCCGCCTCGCACTCCACCTGATAGCGGATCACGTTGCCGAGCAGCTGTTGCTGGCGAATGATGCCGGGCAGGCAGGGTTCGCTGCTGGTCGCCCCGGCGGGCAGCAGGGTGATGGACTCAGGCCGCAGCGCCAACTTGCCCTGAAAACGGGGGCCGAACAGCGACTTGCCCTGCTCGGCGCCAAGCAGGTTGTAGTTGCCGATAAAGCCCGCCACAAACTCGCTGGCGGGACGGGTGTAAATCTCCTCCGGCGTGCCGCTCTGGACGATAGATCCCTTGTTCATCAGGAAGATCCGATCCGACATGGTAAGCGCCTCCTCCTGATCGTGAGTCACGAAGATGGTGGTGAGCTCAAGGCGCTGCTGGATCTCGCGGATCTGCTGGCGCAGGCTGCGACGGATGCGGGCATCCAGCGCCGAGAGCGGCTCGTCCAGCAGCAGGATCCGCGGCTGCACCACCAAAGCCCGGGCCAATGCCACCCGCTGGCGCTGACCGCCGGAGAGCTCGGCAGGATAGCGGCGCTCGAAGCCGGTCAGCTCCACCAGCGCCAGCGCCTCCTGCACGCTGGCCGCCAGCTCCCGCCCCGGCTGGGGTTTCATCTTGAGGCCGAAGGCGACGTTGTCCCACACCGTCATGTTGGGGAACAGCGCATAGCTCTGGAACACCATGCCGATGCCGCGCTTTTGGGGCGCCTGCCAGGTGATCTCCTCACCGGCCACCCGCACCTGACCGCCATCCACCGGAGTGAGCCCGGCCAGCGCCCGCAGCAGGGTAGATTTGCCACAGCCGGAGGGGCCGAGCAGGGTCACCAGCTCCCCCTTGCGAATGCCGAATTCGATCCCCTCGAACACCGGCGTATCGCCGTAGGATTTGTGCAGTTGATTCACTTCTAAATGAAACATCTTGGATCACCGATGAAATCTGTTGGCCGCCCAGGTGAGCAGCAGGGTCAGCAGGAAGTAGCTCATCACCAGCGCACTGGTGAAGTGGCCAGAAGTGGCGCGCATGTTGTAGAGGTAGACCTGCAGGGTCTCGTAACGGGTGCCCACCAGCATGTTGGCAAACACGAACTCGCCGAGCAGGAAGGAGAGGGAGAGAAACAGCGCCGCCAGCAGCCCCTTGCGCAGACAGGGGATCACCACCAGCAGAAAGGCGCGCCGACTACTGGCCCCCAGCAGATGGGCGGCATCCATCAAATCCCTGAGCGGCACCCCTTGCAGGCTGTTGGCCAGCGCCCGATACATAAAGGGGAGCACCACGGTGAACCAGGTGCCGATCAGGATCCACGGCGTGCCGATAATGGGCAGGACACCATCGGCGTAGATCTGCAGCAGCCCCACCGACGAGACCACTGGCGGCACCGCAAAGGGGAGCAGGATCAGCAGGTTCATCCAGGGATCCAGCTTTGGGAAGTAGTAGGCCACCACCAGCACGGTCGGCACCAGCACCAGGGTCCCCAGCAGCAGGGTGGCGAAGCAGACCAGGAGGCTGCGGCCAAACGCCGCCAGAAAACGCGGGTCGCCCCACAGCTTGAGATACCAGTCGAGGGTGAAGCCGTCCGGCAGCAGGGTCGCCCCCCAGCGGGTGGAGATGGAGTAGAGAAAGGTAGCCAGCAGCGGCAGCAGCAGGGTGGCGACCAGCCCCCCCAGCACCCACTTGGGCCAGCGCGGCGTCAAATCATGCATGGGATTGCCCCTTGTTCACATAGCTCTTTTTCAGCAGCCACTGGTTGGCAGCCGTCACCACTCCCAGCAGCACCATCAGGATCACCGCCAGCGCCGCCGCCATATTGGGCTCGAGGAAGATGTCGCCGGAGACCAGACTGGCCACCCGGATGGTCACCAGATTGAAGTTGCCGGTGGTGAGGGCGTAGGCGGAGGCATAAGCCCCCACCGCGTTGGCAAACAGGATGATCAGGGTGCCGAGCAGCGCAGGCGTCAGCACCGGCAGCGCCACATGCCACACATATTGTCCCTTGCTCGCGCCGAGCAGCGCGGCCGCTTGCGGCCACTCATCCTGCAGCGCATCGAACGCCGGGTAGAGCAACAGCAGGGCGAGCGGGATCTGGAAGTAGGTGTAGATGAGAATAAGGCCCGACCCCGAGTAGAGGTTGAAGCCGTCGATCAATCCCCAGGATTTCAGCAGCAGAGTCACTGCACCATTGATGCCGAGAATGATGATAAAGGCGAATGCCAGCGGAACACCGCTGAAGTTGCCGGTCATGGTGACAAAGGCCAGCAGCAGCCGCTTGACCCGCTCGCCGCTGTGACGCAGCGCTGCCGCCCCGAGGGTGCCGATGGCAAGCCCCGCCAGACTGGCGATACCGGCGATGCGCAATGAGTTGCCGAACGATTGCAGGTAGAAGGGGGAGCTCAAAATCTCCCGGTAGTAGTCGAGGCCCCAGCCATCTGGGGTCTGAAAGCTGCCCACCAGCACCCACACCATGGGAGCGAGCTGGAACAGGATCATCAAGAGGATAAACGGCAGCAGCACCAGCGCGGGCAGCCAGTGGCGGCGCACCTTGCGCTTGGTGGCCACGGGTCGATCAGCGAGGATCTCGGTGGTGGCAGTCATCATCAGTGCACCTCGCGCATAAAGGCGGCCTTGAGCAGCGGTGGCGCTGCCGGCTTGTCGTGGGGAATGCCCAGCAGATCGGCCATCAGGGCGCAGAGCTGGGTCTGGGCGATCACTACCCCATCCGGCCAGCGCTCGATAAAGGCATCGCCAAACAGCCAGAGTGGCACGGTGCGCTCTTCCGGCAGGGTGCCGCCGTGGCTCAGGTCGTTGTTCATACCATGATCCGAGGTGACTACCACCTGATACCCCTCCGCCAGCCACTGGGGCAGCAGATCGGCCAGCAGGCTGTCCATCCGGCGCGCCTGATTGCGGTACTGGCGGGAATCGAGGCCAAACTTGTGGCCCGCATCGTCCACCCCCATCGGGTGGATCAGCAGAAAATCGGGATCGTACTGGCTGCGCAGCCACTCGCCATCCATCAGCAGATGGCTGTCGGGATAGTTGTCATCCCAGTAGAAGCAGCCGTGCTGGATGGGTAACAACTCATCGTGGGTAAAGCGATCGCGGGCCGCCAGCCAGGGGCTGCGGTTGTAGAGTTCGCTCACCCAATGGTAGGCCGCCGCTGCGGTGCGTTTGCCCGCAGCGCGGGCCAGATGGAAGATGGAGTCATGCAGACTGAGGCGACTCACCCCGTTGTGGGTGATGCCGCTCACCACCGGCGGCACGCCGGTCAGGATGCACTCGTAGAGAGGCCGGGAGAGAGACGGCAGGGCAGCATTCAGGGTCGTATGCAGGCCCCGCCCAGCCTCCACCATGCCACCGAGGTAGCCCATGGTGTGGGCTACCTCGGCTGCCAGACCATCCACAAGTACCACTATCACCTTGTGTTGCACTGGATTCCCTTACTGCATATTGATCATGACGGTTTCTTGCCACTGGCGCGGCAGGGCTTTGGAGCTCTGCTCCCAGGCGGCGTGATCCTGCACCGGCTTGGCATTGGCGTACTGCTCGGCTGGCAACAGCTTGGCCTTCACGTCATCCGGCAGAGTCACGTTGCTGCGGATCGGGCGGGCGTAGCCGCGGGCCAGGTTGATTTGACCGGCATCGGAGAGGATGTATTCACGGGCCAGTTTGGCGGCGTTGGGGTTCTTGGCCCACTTGTTGATGATGGTGGTGTAACCGGCGATGACGGAGCCGTCGCTCGGGATCACCACATCAAACTTCTTGGGGTCGATCTGGTCGCGGTAGTTGAGGGCGTTGAAGTCCCACAGCACACCCACTTCCACCTCACCCTTCTCGATGTTGGCGATGGTCGGATCGTTCAGGGAGAGACGACCCTGCTTGGCCAGCTGGCCGAACAGCTCCAGCGCGGGCTTGAGATTCTTCTCGCTGCCGCCGGTGGCATAGGCTGCCGCCAGCACGCCGTTGTTGGCCTGAGAGGCAACGCCCACGTCACCCAGGGTCACCTTGTAGTCGCCACCCAGCAGGGACTGCCAGCTGGTGGGGGCGGCCTTGACCAGATCCTTGTTGATCAGGAAGGCAATGGTGCCGGTATAGGCCAGCATCCAGTGACCGTCCGCATCCTTGGCCCAGTTGGGAATGTCAGCCCAGGTGGAGGGTTTGTAGGGTTGGGTAACCCCCTGCTTGACCGCAACCGGACCGAAGGCGCCGCCCACATCGCCGATATCGGCGGTGGCATTGGCCTTCTCGGCGGCGAACTTGGCGATCTCCTGCGCCGAGCTCATGTCAGTATCCTGATGCTTGATGCCGTAGATGCTGCCCAGCTGCTGCCAGGTATCCTTCCAGTTGGCCCAGCTGTCGGGCATGCCGATGCTGTGGAGCTGGCCTTCGCCACGGGCGGCCTTTTCGAGATCCGCGATATTTTCGGCTGCATAGCTATTTGTGGCAAACAACGGTTGGCTGATGGCCACCATGGCCAGTGCACTTGCGATCACGCTTTTCATCATCCCATCCCTCTGGACTAGGTCAGTTAAGGTTCGAGAGGGATGCTAGAGGGGAATTGTGACGGTGGCGGGGCGCTTTAATGGCAGTTTGATGACAATCACCCTGTCATGGCGCTGTCATCCACAGCAGTTACAACTCTGAACCCGAGTGAGGCTGGACTATTCCAGTAAGGGATTGGCCAGCCACCCGCCTTCTGAATAAGCAACAGGGACAAGAGTGTGACCGAGCCGAGATTGAGCGAGCAGAGAGTAAACGAACAGAGCATGGCCGATGGCCGCTCCTCCTCCAAGTGCGAACAGATTTGCCAGACCCTGCGCCGCTATATCGGCAGCGGCCAATTGGGGGCCGGGCAGCAGCTACCCGCCGAACGGGCCCTGAGCGAGCGTTTCGCCACCACCCGCATCACCATCAAGGAGGCGCTCTCCAGCCTCGAAGCAGACGGCCTTATCTACCGTGCCGAGCGGCGCGGCTGGTTTGTGGCGCCACCCCGCCTCACCTACGATCCCGCCATCCACACCCACTTTCACCAGTGGATCGGCGAACAGCAGCGCACCGCCGAAACCCGGGTGCTGGCCCACGGCAGCGAGCTTGCCAGCAGCGAGCTGTGCCGCTGGATGGGGCTGGAACCCTTCACCCCACTTTATGAAATCCGCCGCCAGCGGCTGATCGACGGTCGCCCGGTGCTTCATGTCAGCCACCACCTGCTGGCGAGTCGCTTTCCCGATATCGCCAGCGCACCGCTGGCCAGCTCCCTAACCGAGCTCTATCAGCAGCGCTATGGCATAGGCCAGGGTGGGGCGAGTCTCGAGATCACCCCCTCGGCGGCGCGCGGCGCCATCGCCCGCGCCCTCAATCTGGCGGAGGGGAGCGCGGTACTGCGGCTGGTGCGGGTCAACTATGACGAGCGGGGTGGTCTGGTGGATTGCGATATCGAGCACTGGCGGCCGGATGCCATCCGCATTTGTCTGGATACGCGAGCATTGCAGCCGCTCGCAGGCAAGCTGCAACAAACCCGGGTCGCAGATTAGACTCCAGCCAACAGAGCGGATCCCACAGGATCCGCCGGGATCAGTTGTCGATATTGGGGATCATGTCGTCAAAGCTCTGGTAGCCGCAGTCGGCCAGTTGCAGCGACATGGTGTAGGTCTTGGCGTGCTCCTGCTGGCCGATGGCGGGGCGGTTGAGCTTGATCTCCTGATGCCAGTACTCCTTCATCCGGTCGATCAGCGCCATCGCCTCCCCCTCGTTGAGGTGCAGCTGGCAGAGCGCCATATAGTTGTTCGACTTGTGCATGTTCTCCACCAGATACTCCCCCAGTACCGACATTGCCTGCCGCGCCTGCTGGCGGGCGAAACGGCTGTGCTGCTCGAAGCTGATCCGCTCGCTGATCAGGAAGTGGTAACTGTTGTCGATACCGAGCTGCAAAATGCCGAGCTTCTCCAGCTTGCGCAGATAAAGGTAGCAGGAGGCATCGGTCAGGCCGTACTCCCGCTTGAGATCGATCAGCGTCTTGTCGCGCCAGAAGATATTGGCGAGAAAGGCGTAGAGCCCCGGCTCGTTGTGAAACGCCTCGTCCTGCTCCTGAGTGAAGACGGCGCGGCGGCTCTGGGCGTCCTGAGTGCGATCCAGCAACTCCTCGAACGAGAGCCCCACCAGATGGCAGATCTCCAGCAGAGTATCGAACGGTAGCGAGGGCTTGTTCATCATCCGTTTCACGGTCGCGATGGAGACACCCATGGCTTCTGCCAGGGTCTGATAGCGGATCCCCTTGTCGGTCAGGGTCTTCTTCAGGGTGTCGAGAATATTGTTGGCCAGCGTCTGGCTGTAGGTCATGCCACTCTTCCTTGTTATCGCACTTTCATTGCATGGTTATGCCGAGTCAGCTTCTGACCTGTTTTTACCTTCAAGGCTCAGATATTGACACCGAAAAAACAGCCTAGAGAAAAAATCGCCTACAACGCCCATCAGGACAGACCAGTTGAACGATGAGGTAGCAAAATTTGACACCAGACAGTGCATATCTTTCAACCCGCAAACATTTTGCTAGTGCTGCATAGAACATCGCGCATAATCGAAACGTATCGAATTCAAGACCCTTCCTGGTTGAGAAATCGATTGTTTGCTTCCAAATTTTTATCTTTTAAACCGTAAGGTTTTTTCTCTTTCCTGGCATTGGGCGGCGCTGATAGCACCGCCCTTTTCTTTTCCCTGAATTCGCAGGTCAGGTCAAGGGCCCCGGCAAGGGGAAGTGTGACAGGCCACCCGCCGCCCACTGATGCACCAGCCACCACGACCTCTCTGGCAAGGTATTCTAAACGGTCGTCAATACCGTGTTATTGCAGGGCGAGAGCGTGAACATATTGTTAAATTGACTTCAATTCAGCCAGCCCTGAATCCAATACCTTTTCCAGATATGGGCTGCTCATGCCCGCAAATTGCTGCTTCTTCCGCAAGCTTGCCTTACGGCTGGTTTCGGCTCGCAGCATGTTTTGCGCCATGTGTCGTGCACAGGCCAATATTTGAGGGGCATCACCTCGATATATCTGGCAGGCATCCTCATTCATCACGACATCCAGAACCCAGTGCAGGCTATTTTCAATTGCCCAGTGCCCTCGTACCGCTGAAGCAAACTGCTCTGGTGTCAGTTCAGCCGAGCTGATGTAGTAGCGATACTCCATCGAAAATTTTTCCATATTTTCAATTCGATAGGATATTGCGACACCGACAGTCTTCAGCGATTTCCACTCTGGAAATTGCTCTGATAGTGCTCCGGCTGGTAACACATGGTACTCGCGGCCATCGATGCGACCGTGCTCTTTCTCGACACTGAGCGTTTCTTCACTCAGCGGCTTCTTGGTCGACTCGGCCAGAGCTGCGCGTACTGCATTATGCAGTGTGGGCTGGTTACCTTTTACCGCCAGCAAGTAGTCGCCACCGCCCTTGACTATGGTTGAGGCTATTCCAGTCTGGCAGCCCATGGCATCGATGGATACCAGGCAGCCTTTTATATCGAGGAGTGCCAGTAATTCAGGAATGGCGGTGATTTCGTTAGATTTCTCATCTGTTTTGACTTGCCCGAGCACCAGACGATTCTCAGCGGCAAAGGCACTGACCATATGAATGGTAGACTGACGACTGTCTCGGTCGTAAGAGCTGCGTAAGGTCTTGCCGTCAATGGCAATCAGCTCACCATCGGTACGTTCTGATGTTGCTTGCATCCAGCGGACGAAGGCGTTCTGGAATTGCTCCGGTTGAATACGGGAGATGATCCTGGCTATGGTGTCGTGAACAGGTAATCCGTTATGAAACAATCCATTACGCTGAAACCATTCCAGATGTGCCTCGCCGAAAAGCTCGATATCTTCCCAACCTTGAGCTCCACCAATAGCAGCACAGACGGTGAGAAAAACCACATCGAAGAAGGGGTACGCGATTTTGGTTGTCTGACGAGGGTCTTCAAGTTCGGAGAAGAATTGGGTAAATGCCGCTTGATGGTTCATGACGAAACTCCCGTAAAAGAGAGTATAAGATCACACCCTGTTCGGTCGGTCAAATCCTCGTGCCCTGCTTAAAAAACGTTCGCGATCTTGCCCTG
>NZ_JBFOCU010000018.1:0-9801 GCF_040907945.1 Aeromonas sp. s11
TGTAGTGGTCTAATCATCCCGGACACCATTTTAGGTGGTACAGTCGCCACCATGACCTGAGGTGTTCAATGACAAGATTACGTCGCTCATTTACTGCCGAATTCAAACTCGAAGCCGCATCCCTGGTGCTCGACCAAGGATATTCTGTCCCTGAAGCCAGCCGTTCACTGGATGTCGGTGAAACAGTGCTCCGTCGCTGGGTTCTGCAGCTGCAATCCGAACGAACTGGCACAACCCCAATCAGCAAAGCACTGACTCCAGAGCAGCAGAAAATTCAGGAGCTGGAAGCCCGTATCAACCGGCTCGAACGTGAAAAGGACATTCTAAAAAAGGCTACTGCTCTCTTGATGGCGGACGAGTTCACACATACGCGCTGATAGACCGATTAAGGGAGCAAGCCCCCATCACTTTGGTCTGCTGCGCCTTCGATGTTCCCACCTCCTGTTTTTACGATTATCTGGCTCGCAGGCGGACGATTAACCGTGAACGTATGCAACAGCGCTGTGAGTTGCGCCGGTTGTTCAAAGAGAGCAGGAGCTCTGCAGGCAGCCGCGCCTTGATGTCGATGATGCGAGAGTTGGGGTATCAGATTGGCCGATTCAAAGTACGTAACCTGATGAAGGAAGCCGGTCTGGTATCCAAGCAACCGGGCGCTCATCGCTATCAGGTGGCACAGTCTGAACGACCGGACATACCCAATCTGCTGGCCCGCGAATTTGATGTCCAGCAACCCAATCAGGTGTGGTGTGGCGATATCACCTACGTCTGGGCCGGTGGTTGCTGGCATTACCTGGCAGCGGTGCTTGACCTGCACACTCGGCGGGTCGTGGGCTGGGCGATGTCTGATAAACCTGATGCAGAATTGGCAATCAAAGCCCTGGAGATGGCCTATCAGCAGCGGGGTTGCCCATCTGGTGTGCTATTTCACTCTGACCAGGGCAGCCAATATGGCAGTAGGGCATTTCGGCAACGAGTGTGGCGCTATCGCATGACCCAGAGCATGAGTCGGCGTGGCAACTGCTGGGATAACGCCCCGATGGAACGGTTGTTCAGAAGCCTGAAGTCAGAGTGGCTCCCGGCTATGGGATATATGAGCTTGCGGGAAGCAAAGCGGGATATCAGTTATTACCTGATGGATTACTACAACTGGCGGCGTCCACATCAACACAATGACGGGATACCGCCAGCAAAAGCCGAAGAACGGCCTAACCAAGTGTCCGGATTTAGTTGACCACTACACATTCACCTCTGACGGGGAAATCTCTCCCATCATCGAATGGGTGTACTCTTCGATGCTGAAATCAAAATCCAACTCCTTGGCCAACTCGGTGCACCAACCTTGGCCCACATAGGCAAAGTCGGTGACGTAGCGCAGATGCCAGCCATCATCCCAACGTTCGAGGCGTATTTCGACAGGGTGATAGCCTCCGGTTGTTGCGCTGTAGTCAGGATCTCGGTAGTTGAGGGTCAGGGCTGCGGGTGTTGTGCTATCCGGGATCTCATCAGGGAAATCCTCCAACGCTGAGCTGATGGCCTGCTCCAGTAGCGTTTGCAGGTCGTGACATATCCTCACAGGCAAGCCCGTGATAACGAGGGTCGGTTTCATATCTTGGTTCTCGTTGAGATTGAGTAAAAGGGGTGGGGGAGAGTTAGGGAGGCTTGAACGGGTTACTGGGCTGTGTTGGTCTCTGCTGGGAGTTTGGCCTTGAGGCTATCAAACCACTCGGTATGCTTGCCTGTGATCAGATGGCCGAACCGTACTTCAGGTGCGGCCTTGGTCAACTCCAGATGGCGCAGTACAGCAGCCAGGAACCCTGCGTTATTGCTGCTGCCCTTGAAGTTCCAGATCACCTTGAACAAGCCAGAGGTAAATGCCTTATCCGGCTGTTGCTCGTTCAGCAGAACGACGACTTGCGCCAAGCCAAACCACTCCTTGGAACACAGGCCTCCACCGCTGCTGCCTGTGAGACGGATCAATAGTTCAGCCAGCTCGGGTTCATGGCCAATCTCATAGCCCACGGTAGTTGTAGAGCCAGGCGAGAGCAGGGGTGCTACGCCACTGACCAAGACTACTTTGGCTGGTGATGCTTGTATGCCATCAAACTTGGCTGTGGCAGTCGTATTTACTTGCTGTTTGGCTGCTTGCTTATCGGTTTTGGTATTCATGCTTAACGTCCTTCGAGATGGTCAGATAGTGGATTTCAGGTAGATAGTGGTGCCCAAATCAGGCGAGGTTTGATCTGGCTTGAGCGAGAAGGCCAAATGTTTGAATACTGGGAGTGGTGCAGACAAGGCATCAAACGGTGAGCCGTAGCCAGAGAAGCGATAGGGTTCCCATGCTTCGACAGCGGTGAAGGGCAGCCAGAACACAGCATCTTCGGCACAGTCGATCAGCTTGATGGTTCCTGCAGCTAACCGCCAGTAGTCAGCGTAGTAACCGTTGTCGTCATCCCTGACTGACTCGCCTGTGTGGGAAGCTATCGAGATCAATACTTCGGGCGCTTCGATGTGCAGGGACTTGGCCTTGAGCACGGTCGCCTCTTTGACCACGACCAGCAGCACAGGCTGATTTTCATCTGGCAGGAACTCAGGAACATACATGCCGCTTGTAATGACCTCCTGCATCAGCAAGCTCAGCGTCTGCCAGCTGTAGGCATAACCCTTGAGCGTTTCGTGGGAAGCATATTTCCCTTCTTGAATGAACTCATCCATGGCTAACCCCCTCAGTCCGCTGGGCCGGTGATGTAGCCGAGAGTGCCGCCGATGATGGTGCCAGCAACAGCTCCAGGGATACCACCTCGGGCACCTACACCAGCTCCGGTGATAGCGCCTTTGACTGCTCCCTTGGTGCTACCTTTTACCGTGAAATCGATACTACCGTCTCTCATTGGCTTGATGCTGATCGCTGCGACTTGTTTGCGCAAAATTTGGTGAATAAACATGTTCTCTCCTTTGGATCGTGGATATGAAAAAGGCCCTGAGCGGTTAGCTCAGGGCCTGATGTTCTGGATGAACATGGTTTTAATATGTGTTTTAAATGTTGTTCTCTGCGGCTTAAGGGTTTCCAGCTGTTACTACTACTGGGGAGGCTTGAGCGTCGGACAACCAAGGCTCACAAACAGAACACCTGTTGGGGACGGCGTCAGATGATAGCCAAGTCTATGAACTTTACGAATCGTACAATTAAATATATGTATTCTCTTAAGTGAGTGGAGCCCAACGACCCCTTTTCTAAAAAAATAGTCATGTAGTAATACTATAGCACCACCACATCATGCTTTCGTTATATAAATACACTAAATTACAGAAGGGCATCATGATGGCAAAAATGATTCATTCTATGATTAGAGTATATGATATTGCTCAGTCGTTAGAGTTTTATAAAAAGGCATTGGATTTGGATGTGAAAGATCGTTTTGACTTTGACGATTTTTCACTTGTCTATTTAGGTAATCAAGAAAGTGATTTTGAGTTGGAATTAACGTACAACCATGGACAATCCAGACCATATGTTCATGGTACAGGATATGGTCATTTGGCTGTGACTGTTGAACAAATTGAGGATGTACATTGTTTATTAATGTCAATTGGGTTAGAGCCGGGACCAATTAAAAGCATAACCCATAAAGATTATAATTTAGCTCGTTTCTTTTTCATTTCTGATCCTGATGGGTATCGAATTGAATTTATAGAAAAATCTGGTCGTTACTGATTTTTGATAAAAAAGAGGTTGATATGGTTACTTTAACAGCAGTTTTTTATGCAAAGCCTGGTTGTGAAATGTCATTGCAGAAAATTTTGAAAAATATGTTGTCGCCATCAAGAAATGAATCTGGTTGTATTAGTTATGTTTTACTTAACGCTATTGATCAACCATCTAAATTTGTGTTTCAAGAACAATTCAAAGATGACGAAGCATTTTCAGAGCATACTAAGACTGATTATTTTAATAAAATGATCTCAGAAGCGACGCCATTGTTGCAAGACTCGCCAGAAATAACTTTCTATACTGTTGTATCTGAATAAAATATTGAGTTTAAATAAAGGTATACTCTAAAAACAAAGGCTGATGAAGCTATTACTTCATCAGCCAATTGTAATGTACTTGTGAGGTGATATAACGTTTTTCATCCTACTCATGGTGAAGTTTATGTTTGAAATAGATAAAATTACAGTATTGGATGATAACTTTATATGGATATTGCGTTATGCTAAAAAAGCAATTGTGATTGATCCCGGAGATGGTGTAGCTGTTGTTAATTATTTAGCGAAAAATGATTTAGAATTGGCGGCTATATTTATTACTCATAGTCATATGGATCATGTGGCTGGTGTGCCAATTATATTAGGATGTTATCCAAATAGTCGTGTTTACGCATCTTTTTTATTATTGGATGGAATGAGGGGGAATTTTTATTCTGTAGTGGGTGGTGATGAGTTTTGTGAATTAGACTGTCTATTTAAAGTCATTGATTTACCAGGACATACAGCAGAACATATTGGTTTTATGTTCAAGAATAATTTGTTTTGTGGAGATGTGTTGTTTTCTGCTGGTTGTGGTCGAGTAGCGAATCAGCAATTTACAGAAATGTATTCTTCGCTTATGAAGATTAAACGCTTGCCTATTAACACCCAAATTTATTGTGCACATGATTATACTGAACATAACCTTAAGTTTGCTCATGCTGTGGAACCCGAGAATAAAGCGGTGATTGCATGTATTAATTCAATAAAAAAACAATTATATATGATTCCTACAACACTAAATTTGGAGTTGCAGATTAATCCCTTTTTGCGTTGTTCACATGAGGCTGTAATTCTATCTGTTAAAAATAAAGCGGAGAGTGATAGGCCTGAAGATGTTTTCAAAGCACTGAGACAATGGAAGGATAATTTCCATGGTTGATTTAAAAACTTATAAAACCAAAAATTATTTAGGATGAGTTTATGATGAAAAAAAATTTTAAAAAAGCTTCTTTGTCTATTCTGATATCTTCATTGTTTTTTATGAACTATTCAATTGCAGATGAATATAAGGTAGATTTGTACCCTCTTGCACAAACTAGTGCATATGTACCAACATTAGATACAGCCAAATTGATGGATGCTGATGGGAAATTAAACAATGAATTAAAAAGTTTTGTTCACTCTAAACATGATAGTCAATTGTTAAAAGGGAAAAACATAGCGATTCTTGCAACTGATGGTGTTGAAGAGTTAGAGATTCTTGTTCCTCTTAACTATTTACGACAAGTAGGTGCACATGTTACCGTAGTTTCACCACGTAAAGAAATTCTACCAGATACCTTAGGTTTAAAAATCCCTGAAATAAGAAGTACACATATTATGACTGTGCGATTAATGGAAAATTCAGGATGGCTACCAATCGATAAATATATCGATGAGGTGTCTGCAAACAACTTTGATGGCTTGGTACTCCCGGGTGGGGCATGGAATCCTGATTTTTTGCGTACAAATGTTAAAGCATTGGAGTTTGTTGAATCTATGGTCAATGCTAATAAACCTCTCGCAACAATTTGTCATGGCCCTCTTGTTTTAATTAGTGCTGATTTGGTCAAAGGTCGCAATATGACTGGTTACTGGGCTATCATGAAGGATCTCGAAAATGCGGGTGCACATGTACAGGATCAGCCAGTAGTGATCGATGGAAATATTATTTCAAGTCGTTTCCCATATGACATACCAAGAATGCTTAATGCATTTACAAAAAAATTAAAAATTAAAAGTACTTAAGTTTTTATGTAGCCGCACTATAATTTAGTGAGGCTACATTTTATTGTTGCTTGTTGACAATGCCTATATTATAACACAGTTCATTAATTTAAACTAAAGTAGGATATAGTATGTGTAAATTATTTGTTAATGGCAATCAAATTTTATGGAATAGTACTACGCGTTCATTACGTATTGATGGTGTGACGACTTCCATTCGCCTTGAAAATTTCTTTTGGAATGTACTTGAAGAAATATCTTTTCGTGAAAATTTGACTGTTAATAAAATGATTGCGAAGTTGTATTTTGAATCATTGGATGCAGATTTAGATGTGGGGAATTTTACATCCTTTTTGCGTGTATGTTGCTCACGTTATTTATCACTTATTGCTGATGGTGAACTTATGCGCGATGATATTTGTCCATTAGAGAATGTTGATGCTGATTCCATCATTAAATCAGAAGACGCTAATATAATGGTACGTCTTTCCAAGTTTAAGGATAATCATGTTGATAAACACTGATTTTTATTTGGCTAAGCTATTTACACTTGTATAGATAGTCATGTTCTGGAATCTCCATAAATATACGTGGCTATTACTTTAAATTAACTAAAGCAGGTGCGCGATTTCTAGTTTTATTGAATTTTTCCGAGGTTATAAATCTCCTAATTGATTCAGCTTGAAGGACCCTTACTGAAGGGATGGTTCCCTTTATCATCAATTGGTATCTTTATTTTAAAAGCAAAAGTTTTTGTGAGCAGGCAGTCTGCCATACTTTGGGTTTCATTCAAAACATGGGATACCCAAAGGAGTCATTTCTGACATGGGTTGGGGGAGGGGGGGATTACTGGAGATCTTGCGTGAAATTTGCCGACGGTCGCGTCGGGGTGACGGTCCGACGTCTCGTCGGCATCGACGCGACTTTCTCTGTGCGAACGCACTTGTTGACACTGCTATAGTCTGGTACACACCTTGGCACACCCATCAGCCCAAACAATGAACCGAATAGTCACTGGGTAGCTTGTAGAGTGAGGCTGGGCATATCCTTGAGTGTGCAGATAGTTTGGCCAGTGTAGAACTGGCTGAGGCCCCCGTTGCTCATGATGCAACCAACAGTTCATTACGGCGGTATCAACCCAGAAGGTGAGAGCGCTACGATAAATCTGATACTTGTTGTATTGAAAGCAGTTAAAGCAGTTGGTGATGGAGTAACACTCCTTGCACATGCGTGCTGACCTGCTAATCAGAGTCCCCTCGGTTGGCTTCACTTGGATTGCTGCGATTTGGAAAGCAATAGCGATGTTACCTACCCCCTCATTCAGCGTAACGATGAAATATGCCGTAAATTGCCGTCTTTATCGAAAAATACCATTTCAACCGATTGAAGGTATAGCTCAAGTAGAGAGCATGAGCTTATACAAAGGCTTGTCGCACCTTATCCTAAGAGTTCACTGCGGGGTGATGAGTTTTGACGACTGTAAGGGGCCAGCTGAATGCCTGTACCATCGATGGCAAAAAAATGGCACTGTAAACGGCAAAAATTACCCAACTAAATTGTCAATAGCCTTTTTGAGCACTAAATCTCTTTGTTGCTTATAATCTTTCAATTTAATTGAATCATCAGTTGTGATTGACTTTGATTGTATTTCCATTGCATCTATTTTCTTGACAAGATCATTGTATCGATTACGGTCAAAGCCTAGGTATTTATCCACTAGATTTTGTGAAGCTATCTTAGTTGTAAGGCCTTGATTATCTACATAATTATCTCTGGATAACCCTCTTTTGAGATAATCGTAAGTAAGTGGTTGGCGATTCTGATACAAAGCGTGTTCAAGTAACGCTTGAGTAACATTTCTATTGCTGGTGTCAGACGGCGTTTTTTGTTGCTCCATGACCTTCATTGTGGCTCGAGCCATCAAGAGAGTATGGGGGAGTTTATGGCTTTTTATATACATGGCAATCATCCCATGGGAAATCGGTGACAAGAGCAAGCAAATTACAGGCCAATAATGTTTCCTCCTCATTACTTTAATATTGTTTCATGTGTTATTTGTGGTGATGCATGTGATACGTTCGTATGGTCTGAGCAAATATGTTACTTATAGATAGAGTGAAGGTTGTCATGACACTTTAGTTCTGTGTGAGAAACGTCTATTTCGTGTGGAGGGAGATAGATATTGCCGACGGTCGCGTCGTCGTGACGACCCGTCACCTCGTCTGCATCGACGCGACTTTGCACAACTTGGCAAACTTCAGCTACAGCCCAAAAGACCGGATATGCCCCAGAGCTGCTCCGGTCTTGCCCACTAACCATTCCTCTTCCCTTGCTCTTGGTGGGCGTCTCCATCCTACATTCCGCACCTGATTTAGGAATAAATTTGTCGGTAGCGTTCACCCAATACCTCCAAAATGATCTGCTGGTCTCCTGTTAGCTCCGTTATCTGAGGCGGGGCTTCTCCCAGTCGATACTCATGGATGCCACCAAAGCGCAAAAAGATCCAACGGGCGGTTGGCTGCTGGGTCGGCTTCTTTTTCATATCTGCCACACTGCGGTTCTGCGCCACTAACCCCTGCCGGATCCGGTGCTCCAGGGCCGCATAAATCATCAGGCTACAGGTCATCACCATCAGCAACGCTTCAATTCGTTCCGGTTTTTTCAGGTACAGTGAGGAGGTTAAAAATTCCGGGCTCTTGAGAAAACGAAAGCCTCGCTCGACATTCTGCTGTGCCTTATAGGTGGCCAACAGTTCGGCCATGGTCAGCGTGTCGCTGTGGTCATTGGTCGCCAGGATGAACACCCCGGTCTGGTTGCGAGCCGCTTCAACTTGCGCCAAGCTGGTTGCCGCCACACCACTGATGTGAAACTGGTAGCTGACCGGTGCTTCCCCCTTTTTCGGTCTGCCACAACCGGCATAAACGGGGTCACTCACCACCTCGGCATCCAGTTGCAGCAGCATCAAGCTGGCGCTAAAACGACTCAATTCGGCCTGTGCATCCGCTTGGCAGGCAAAGCGTTTGGCACACAATTTGGCGAAGGCTTTGAGCTCGCGGGTGCTCTCTTTAAGCAGGTTTTTAGCCAATGTTTGCTGCTCACGGTTGCTGGCCTGTTCGCTGCGCACCAGCAACCAGCGCTGCGCGACGCCGGCATAATGGGCGGATTGCCAACAGCCATGATAACCATTGCCCAGCGCAACCAGCGACTGGGTGCCAATCGTTGCCACGGCCTGCTTGGCCTCGTTCAACGTGACCGGCACCCGGGTGACAAACAGTTGCTGCTGTTGCGCCAGCAGTTGCAAGGTCTCGGCACAATACAGTGCTGCATCGCCGACCAGATAACGGCAATCCTGCGCAGCCTTGAGGCTGCTCAAGTGGCGACGAACAGTCTGGGCAAAGGCTTTGGTGTCGTTACTGTTGCCACTGAGGGCCTGCATGTAGATGGGTAGCCCGGCCTGATTTTCACAGATGAGTTCCAGGATAACCTGGTTCAGCTCTGGCCGATGATCTCGACTATAACCCCGCACCAATTGCAGCTTACCGATCGTGTCCCCATCGGCCTGGTCATAGGCGCCATCGACGTGGAAGCTGGTGATATCGAGGTGCACTGCGGTGCTGTTGAGCCCCAGTCGCTCAACGACTTGCGCCGCCATCACTTGATACAAGGTGCTGACATCGGCCTCAAAGAGGGCATCGAGACAGCGCCCGAGCACATCATCATTGAGATCATCTGCACAGATCCCGGGGCCAATCAGGCGCTCAACCGGCTTGTTAGCGAAGAATTGTGGGAACATGTGCAGGGTGCTGCTGTGAAAGCCGAGGCCGTTCACTATCATGGCCACCAAAGCGTCACCGTGTGAGACCTTGAAAGGCGGTGTTTTGGGGAGCACCGCATCAATCATGCGGGCAATTCCCAGTTCTTGGCAGAGTGCGGCGACCAAACCAAGGTGATCGAGGTTACGGATAGCGATAGCGGCCATGATGATCTACCTGCAAAAGAGAGTAATAGATCAGAATGGCCGATCGCCGTCAAGCTTTGAAAAAGCCAAAATTAGGTGCGGAATGACGG
>NZ_JBFOCU010000019.1:0-127287 GCF_040907945.1 Aeromonas sp. s11
TTCAAAGGCTTTTCGAGGTTATCGACTTGGCTTTCTGCGTTGCCGCTTGCCCTGTCGATGGAGGCGCATTATAGGGAACAGATTCTTTCTGGCAACCCCTTATCGGCAATAAAATTGCAAAAAAGGGCACTTTTTTAGTTATTCATATCCAACCACAGCTTTTATACAAACTTATCCACAGAAACCGGTTCGAGATTGCTAGAATGGCCGAAAACAAGGAGGCCAAGATGGACTTGCGACTGAGACCCTACAAGGGAAAATGCCCGCAACTGGGCAAACGGGTGTATGTAGACCCCTGTGCAACACTGGTGGGCGATATCGGCTAGCCGACGACGTACGAATGAAATGAGCAGACAATTCACTATGTCGCCAAATTCAGGAACAACTCTTACTTCCTATATAGAAGAAGTTGAATAATGAGTTGAGGCAGTTGAGGCAGTTGAGGCAGTTGAGGCAGTTGAGGCAGTTGAGGCAGTTGAGGCAGTTGAGGCAGTTGAGGCAGTTGAGGCAGTTGAGGCAGTATCAGAATTCATTAAAAGAAAAGCCGGGACAAGCCCGGCTTTTTCTTTATCACTCAGCAGCTGCTTCAGCAGCGGCCGGGCGGTCTACCAGCTCAATATAAGCCATAGGGGCGTTGTCGCCTGCACGGAAACCGCATTTCAGAATGCGAGTATAACCGCCGGCGCGCTCCAGGTAGCGCGGGCCCAGTTCATTGAACAGCTTAGCCACGATCGCGTTATCGCGAGTACGGGCAAATGCCAGGCGACGATTAGCAACGCTATCAGTCTTGGCAAGGGTGATCAGCGGTTCAACTACACGACGCAGCTCTTTTGCCTTAGGCAGAGTCGTCTTGATGATCTCATGACGAACCAGGGAGCTGGCCATGTTGCGGAACATTGCCTGACGATGGCTGCTGTTCCGGTTCAGTTGACGACCACTCAAACGATGGCGCATGACCTTATCCTTCTAACTAAATCTGTGAAACCCGTAATCTGGATTACTCGTCAGCGATGCTGGCGGGCGGCCAGTTCTCAAGGCGCATGCCAAGAGACAGACCACGGGAGGCCAACACGTCCTTGATCTCAGTCAGGGACTTCTTACCGAGGTTAGGAGTCTTAAGCAACTCAACTTCGGTACGCTGTACCAGATCACCAATATAGTGGATAGCTTCTGCCTTCAGACAGTTCGCAGAACGAACTGTCAGCTCCAAATCATCGACAGGACGTAGCAGAATCGGATCAAACTCGGGTTTCTCTTCTTTCTTCTCGGGCACGCTGACATCGCGCAGATCCACGAAGGCTTCCAGTTGCTCGGCCAAGATAGTGGCAGAACGACGGATGGCTTCTTCAGGATCCAGGGTACCATTGGTCTCCATGTCGATGACCAGCTTGTCCAAGTCGGTACGCTGTTCCACACGTGCTGCCTCAACATTGTAGGCAATACGAACGATGGGGCTGAACGCGGAGTCCAGCAGCAGGCGACCAATAGGACGCTCTTCATCATCGTTGTGAACACGAGCAGAAGCAGGCACATAACCACGACCGCGCTGAACTTTCAGGCGCATGCTGATTTCAGCATTGGCACCTGTCAGGTGGCAGATTACGTGCTCCGGGTTTACGATCTCGACTTCATCACCGTGAGTGATATCACCAGCGGTAACGGGGCCTGTTCCAGACTTGGTCAGGGACAGAGTTACCTCGTCCTTGCCTTCCAGCTTCACAGCGATACCTTTCAGGTTGAGCAGGATTTCAAGAATGTCTTCCTGTACACCTTCTTTGCTGCTGTACTCATGCAGTACCCCGTCAATTTCGACTTCAGTAACTGCACAACCGGGCATAGATGACAGCAAAATACGACGCAGGGCGTTGCCCAGCGTGTGACCAAAGCCACGCTCGAGTGGCTCAAGAGTCACTTTCGCATGAGTCGGGCTAACTTGCTCGATGTCAACTAGCCGCGGTTTAAGAAAATCTGTTACAGAACCCAGCATTGTGTCCTCTCTTTAGAAGCTAGCTTTACTTGGAGTAAAGCTCGACGATCAGCTGTTCGTTAATGTCGGCAGACAGGTCGGAACGCTCTGGCAGACGCTTGAAAGCACCTTCCATTTTAGCGGCGTCAACCTCTACCCAAGTCGGCTTCTCACGCTGACCAGCAACTTCTAGGGAAGCTTTGATACGCGCTTGCTTCTTAGCCTTCTCACGAACGCAGATCACGTCCTCAGGGGAAACCTGGAAAGAAGGAATGTTCACAACGCGACCGTTTACCATGATGGCCTTGTGGCTCACCAGCTGACGAGATTCAGCACGGGTAGCGCCGAAGCCCATACGGTAAACAACGTTGTCCAAACGACCTTCCAGCAGCTGCAACAGGTTTTCACCGGTGTTACCCTTTTGACGGGCAGCGTCGCGGTAGTAGTTGCGGAACTGTTTTTCCAATACGCCGTAGATACGACGAACTTTTTGTTTCTCGCGCAGCTGAACACCGTAGTCGGACAGACGCGCTTTACGCGCACCGTGCTGACCAGGGGCGGTGTCAATCTTGCACTTAGAATCAATCGCACGAACACCTGACTTCAGGAAGAGGTCGGTGCCCTCACGACGGCTAAGCTTAAGCTTAGGACCGATATATCTTGCCATCTTCTTTCTCCAACAATCCTAGACCAAGTAGCTACAGCGTTATACGCGGCGCTTCTTGGGAGGACGACAACCGTTGTGCGGGATCGGAGTCACATCAGTAATGTTAGTGATGCGGAAACCAGCCGCGTTCAGGGCGCGGATGGAAGACTCACGACCGGGACCCGGACCTTTGACCATGACTTCCAGGTTCTTGACGCCATATTCTTTGGCCATCTCACCAGCGCGCTCTGCAGCTACCTGAGCAGCGAACGGGGTGGACTTACGAGAACCACGGAAACCGGAACCACCAGAAGTAGCCCAAGACAGAGCATTGCCCTGACGGTCAGTAATGGTCACGATTGTGTTGTTGAAAGATGCATGAACGTGCGCAATACCGTCGCTCACTTGCTTTTTAACGCGCTTGCGAGCACGAGTCGGAGTTTTAGCCATTTTCTACCTTCCCGTTACTTCTTGATAGCCTTGCGCGGACCCTTACGGGTACGAGCGTTGGTCTTGGTACGTTGACCACGAACAGGCAGGCTACGACGGTGACGCAAACCACGGTAGCAACCCAGATCCATCAATCGCTTGATGTTCATGGAAATCTGACGACGCAGGTCACCTTCAACGGTGAATTTACCTACTTGTTCACGCAGACTCTCGATCTGAGCTTCGTCCAGGTCTTTAATTTTCACATTCTCAGCGATACCGGCTGCGGCACAGATGGCCTTGGAGCGGGTACGACCGACGCCATAAATAGCAGTCAAAGCGATGACTGCATGCTTATGGTCAGGAATGTTAATGCCAGCGATACGGGCCACTATTCACTCCTACATATAGTAGATTACGACCACCACAAAGCCCGTGAGCGGATACGTGGCGGTCAACCAATACACAACAAAAGTTGGCTGGCTATATTAGCCAGCACAACTATTTGTTGCAAGTACTAACCGTAAAAAATTAGCCTTGGCGCTGTTTATGCTTTGGCTCGCTGCAAATCACACGCACCACACCGTGACGCTTGATGATTTTGCAGTTACGGCAGATTGCCTTAACGGAAGCACGAACTTTCATTGCTTAACTCCGTAACTACGCCGACCTTTAGCGGCCGTAGCCCTTCAGGTTGGCCTTCCTCAGGACGTCGCCATATTGATGAGACATCATATGGGTTTGTACCTGAGCCATGAAGTCCATGATAACTACCACGATAATCAGCAGCGAAGTGCCACCGAAGTAGAACTGTACGTTCCAGGCAGTCATCAAGAACTGGGGTACCAGACAGATAAAGGTTATATAGAGCGCACCTGCCAATGTCAGGCGAGTCATAACCTTATCGATGTAACGTGCTGTCTGCTCGCCCGGGCGAATCCCCGGGATAAAGGCTCCACTCTTCTTCAGATTATCTGCTGTCTCGCGGGGGTTGAACACCAGCGCGGTATAGAAGAAGCAGAAGAAGATAATGGCTGCTGCATACAGCATCTCGTAAAGAGGTTGACCCGGCTGCAGGACCATAGAGACCTGTTGCAGGATATCAGCTACTTTACCCTCGCCCTGACCAAACCAAGAGGTAATGGTCCCTGGGAAAAGGATGATACTGGATGCGAAAATCGCAGGAATCACACCAGCCATATTCACTTTCAACGGCAGATGTGTGCTTTGCGCGGCAAATACCTGGCGGCCTTGTTGACGCTTGGCATAGTTAACGACGATACGACGCTGACCACGCTCCACGAACACCACAAAGTAAGTCACTGCGAAAACAATCAAGCCCAGCAACAACAACAGCAGGATGTGCAATTCCCCTTGACGTGCCTGTTCGGCCGTAGCGCCAATGGCATGCGGCAGACCAGCAACGATACCTGTGAAAATAATCAACGAGATACCATTACCAATCCCACGCTCGGTAATCTGTTCACCCAACCACATCAAAAACATGGTACCGGTGACCAGACTCACAACCGCTGTGAAATAGAAGCCCAAACCCGGATTAGTCACGAGTCCATGCATCATATTCGGCAGACCGGTTGCAATACCAATGGCCTGGAAAGTTCCCAAAACCAGCGTGCCCCAACGGGTATATTGGCTAATCTTGCGACGGCCGGATTCACCTTCTTTCTTGAGTTCAGCAAGAGCGGGGTGAACCACTGTCAGCAGCTGGATAATGATCGATGCCGAAATGTACGGCATGATCCCCAACGCAAGAATAGAAGCACGCGAGAGTGCACCACCACTGAACATGTTGAACATCTCAATGATGGTGCCCTTCTGTTGCTGGAACAACTCGGCCAGTACGGCGGCGTCAATACCAGGAATCGGCACATAAGAGCCTGCACGGAAAACGATAATCGCCCCGAGAACGAAGAGCAGACGGCTCTTCAGTTCACTCAGACCACCCTGTGCTTTAACATCCAATCCTGGTTTCTTAGCCATTGTACTGATTATTCCTCGATTTTACCGCCAGCGGCCTCGATGGCTGCGCGTGCACCTTTGGTGACGGACAGACCACGAACGGTCACAGCACGGTCAATGTTGCCTGACAGAACAACTTTAGCGAACACGATGTTCTTAGTAACAACACCGGCTTGCTTCAGAGTGCTCAGGTCGACCACATCACCTTCTACCAGGGCGATTTCGTTCAGACGCACTTCGGCAGAAACCAAAGATTTGCGAGAGAAGAAACCGAACTTCGGCAGACGGATTTTCAAAGGCATCTGGCCGCCTTCGAAACCGTTGCGGACTTTACCGCCACCGGAACGAGAGGTTTGGCCTTTAACACCACGACCACCAGTCTTGCCCAGGCCGGAGCCGATACCACGACCACGACGTTGTTTTTCAGGCTTGGAACCAGCGGCCGGAGACAGAGTGTTCAGACGCATGCTTAGCCCTCCACCTTAACCATGTAATAAACCTGGTTGATCATGCCGCGTACGCAAGGAGTATCTTCCAGCTCAACGGTGTGACCAATGCGACGCAGACCCAGACCACGCAGAGTCGCCTTGTGCTTTGGCAGACGGCCGATAGAGCTGCGAGTTTGAGTTACTTTTACAGTGTTAGCCATGTCGCATTACCCCAGAATTTCTTCAACGCGCAGACCACGCTTGGCAGCGATCTGTTCCGGTGATTGACCGTGAACCAGAGCGTCTACAGTAGCGCGAACAACGTTGATTGGGTTGGTGGAACCGTAGGTCTTGGCCAGCACGTTGTGGATACCGGCAACTTCCAGAACAGCACGCATGGCGCCGCCTGCAATGATACCAGTACCTTGGGAGGCCGGCTTCATGAACACGGTGGAGCCAGAGTGAACACCACGCACCGGGTGGTGCAGAGTGCCGTTGTTCAGCTCAACCTTGTTCAGGTTACGCTTAGCCTGTTCCATTGCTTTTTGAATAGCAGCCGGAACTTCACGGGCTTTACCGTAACCGTAACCTACACGGCCGTTACCATCACCCACCACGGTCAACGCGGTGAAGGACATGATACGACCACCTTTAACAGTTTTCGAAACACGGTTTACTGCAATGAGCTTTTCTTGCAGTTCGCCGGCTTGAGATTCGACTTTAGCCATCTTCGACTCCTAGCTTAGAACTGAAGACCAGCGTCACGTGCGGCAGCTGCCAGGGCAGCGATGCGACCGTGATACTTGAAACCGGAACGATCGAAAGATACGTTCTGAACGCCTTTGGCAATAGCACGCTCAGCGATAGCCTTACCTACAGCGGTAGCAGCATCTGCGTTACCGGTGTATTTCAGAGCTTCACTGATGGCTTTCTCTACTGTGGAAGCAGAGGCCAGAACTTCGGAACCGTTGGCTGCAATAACCTGCGCATAGATATGACGCGGGGTACGGTGAACAACCAGACGGGTAGCTCCCAGTTCCTGCATCTTTTTCCGAGCACGAGTAGCACGACGGAGACGAGCTGCTTTCTTGTCCATAGTGTTACCTTACTTCTTCTTAGCTTCTTTAGTACGCACTTGCTCGTTGGCATAGCGTACACCCTTGCCCTTGTAGGGCTCCGGAGCGCGGTAAGCACGGATATCGGCGGCGACTTGGCCAACCAGCTGCTTGTCGACGCCACGCAGAACGATTTCTGTGGCAGTCGGGCACTCAGCGGTCACACCAGCCGGCAGCGCATGCTCTACCGGGTGAGAGAAGCCCAGAGCCAGCGCAACAGCATTGCCCTTGATGGAGGCTTTATAACCTACACCAACCAGCTGCAGCTTGCGCTCGAAGCCTTGGGTAACACCGATTACCATGTTGTTGACCAATGCACGGGCAGTACCGGCCTGAGCGTCAGCACCAGCGATGCTGCCGCGCGGGGCGAACTTCAGTACATTGTCTTCTTTGGTCACTTCTACACCGGCGTGAATAGAGCGAACCAGAGAACCTTTACCACCTTTGATGGTCAGTTCCTGGCCGTTCAGAGTCACCTCTACGCCAGCAGGAATAGTGACGGGTGCCTTAGCAACACGAGACATTTCCTACCTCCTATTAAGCGACGTAGCAGATGATCTCACCGCCCATGCTTGCTTTGCGAGCAGCACGGTCAGTCATCACACCTTTAGACGTGGACACGATAGCAACACCGAGACCGCCCATAACTTTCGGCAGATCAGTAGTGCGCTTGTAAATACGCAGGCCTGGACGGCTTACGCGTTGGATCAGTTCTACAACTGGCTTGCCCTGGAAATATTTCAGTTCAATTTCCAGTTCCGGCTTCACGTCACCAGCTACGGAGTAGCCAGCGATGTAACCTTCTTCTTTCAGCACTTTGGCGATAGCCACTTTCAGCTTGGAAGAAGGCATGGAAACCGCAACTTTGCTCGCCGCCTGACCGTTACGGATGCGGGTCAGCATATCCGCGATCGGATCTTGCATGCTCATAAGTCTAACTCCCGAGATTCGTTACCAAGAAGCCTTCTTCAGGCCCGGAATTTCGCCCTTCATGGCATGCTCACGCACCTTGATGCGAGACAGGCCAAACTTGCGCAGGAAACCGTGCGGACGACCAGTAATATTGCAACGGTTACGCTGGCGGGACGGACTGGAATCACGGGGCAGCTGTTGCAGTTGCAGTACAGCATCCCAACGCGCTTCTTCAGAAGCGTTCATGTCAACGATGATAGCTTTCAGCTCGGCACGCTTGGTCGCGTACTTGGCTACCAGCTTGGCACGCTTTGCTTCGCGCGCTTTCATGGATGTTTTAGCCATAACCCTAACCTTACTTGCGGAATGGGAAGTTAAAGGCAGCCAGCAGAGCACGGCCTTCTTCATCGGTATTCGCGGAAGTGGTGATGGTGATATCCAGACCACGGACGCGATCGACTTTGTCATAGTCGATTTCCGGGAAGATGATCTGCTCACGCACGCCCATGGAGTAGTTACCACGACCGTCGAACGCTTTAGCGTTCAGGCCACGGAAGTCACGGATACGCGGTACGGAGATGCAGATCAGCCGTTCCAGGAACTCCCACATACGCTCGCCACGCAGGGTTACTTTACAACCTATCGGGTAGCCTTCACGAATCTTGAAGCCCGCAACAGATTTGCGAGCTTTGGTGATCAGCGGCTTCTGACCGGAAATGGCAGCCATATCGGCAGCAGCATTTTCCAGCAATTTCTTGTCAGAGATCGCTTCACCAACACCCATGTTCAGGGTGATTTTCTCGATCCGAGGGACTTGCATGATAGTCTTGTAACCGAACTGCTTGGACAGTTCATTTACTACATCGGATTTGTAGTAATCATGCAGTTTCGCCATCGTTAAACTCCAATTACTTCACAAGTTCGCCGGTGGATTTGAAGAAACGGACTTTTTTGCCGTCTTCAATCCGGAAACCAACGCGGTCAGCTTTGCCAGTGGCAGAGTTGAACAGCGCTACGTTTGATACATCGATGGGGGCTTCTTTGGTGACGATACCGCCAGCCTGACCCAGTGCGGGTACCGGCTTCTGGTGTTTCTTCACCTGGTTGATGCCTTCCACGATTACCTTACCTTTTGCAATCAGGACTTGAGTGACTTTGCCACGCTTGCCCTTGTCTTTGCCGGTAAGAACAATCACTTCGTCTTCGCGACGGATTTTAGCTGCCATCGTTCGACTCCTTACAGTACTTCGGGTGCCAGGGACACAATCTTCATGAACTTCTCATTACGCAGTTCACGGGTCACCGGGCCAAAAATACGAGTACCGATTGGCTGTTGGTTGTTGTTAAGCAACACAGCCGCATTGTTGTCGAAACGGATGACAGAGCCGTCCGCACGACGAACGCCTTTACGGGTGCGTACGACCACCGCGTTATACACATCACCTTTCTTCACTTTACCGCGAGGAATGGCTTCCTTGATGGAAACCTTGATGATGTCGCCGATGCCGGCGTAACGGCGGTGCGAGCCACCCAGAACCTTAATACACATTACACTGCGAGCGCCGGAGTTGTCGGCAACACCCAGCATACTTTGCATCTGGATCATCTTAGTGCTCCGCTTTGTTTACTTCTTATCCCTAATGGGATCTGGCTGCCTTCAAAAGGCGCGAAACTATAACACAGGATTTTCAGAAAAGGTAGCCTAAAAAACAAACGGCCCCTGAAAGGGGCCGCTTGGACTACAAAGTACCGATTAGGCCTTTTCTACAACGGCAACCAGGGTCCAGGACTTGGTCTTGGACAGCGGGCGGCATTCGCGGATTTCCACGAGGTCGCCAGCTTTGCACTCGTTGTTTTCGTCATGCACGTGCAGCTTGGTAGTGCGCTTGATGATCTTACCGTAGATCGGGTGCTTTACCTTGCGCTCGATAGCAACAGTGATGGACTTGTCCATCTTGTCGCTGATTACACGACCTTGCAGAGTACGGATCTTGTCAGTCATTACGCACCTGCCTTCTCAGTCAGTACAGTCTTGATACGTGCGACGTCACGACGCACTTGTTTCAGAGTGTGAGTCTGAGCCAGCTGGCCGGTGGACGCTTGCATGCGCATGTTGAATTGCTCACGCAGCAGGCCCAGCAGCTCCTGGTTCAGTTCTTCGACGCTCTTTTGACGCAGATCTTGGGCTTTCATCACATCACCGTCTTAATTACGAAAGTGGTCTGAACAGACAGCTTAGCTGCGGCCAGGGCAAACGCTTCACGCGCCAGAGCCTCAGGTACACCGTCCATCTCGTACAGAACCTTGCCAGGCTGGATCGGGCAAACCCAGTATTCCACGTTACCCTTACCTTTACCCATACGAACTTCGAGGGGCTTTTCGGTGATGGGCTTGTCCGGGAACACACGGATCCAGATCTTACCTTGACGCTTAACGTGACGGGTCATGGCACGACGGGCTGCTTCGATTTGACGAGCAGTCAGTTGACCACGGGATGTCGCCTTCAGGCCAAAGGTACCGAAGGATACTTCGTTACCAGAGGTGGCCAGACCGCGGTTACGACCCTTGTGGGTCTTGCGGAATTTAGTACGCTTAGGTTGCAACATTTACCGAATCTCCTTACTTAGCAGCGCGGCGCTTGTTGTCACGCTTGGGCTTTGCAGGAGCTTGCTCTTGAGCAGCGGCAGCGTTAACAGCAGCCAGACCGCCCAGAACTTCACCCTTGAAGATCCAAACTTTAACGCCGATCACACCGTAAGTGGTGTGGGCTTCAGAAGTTGCGTAGTCGATGTCGGCACGCAGGGTGTGCAACGGCACACGACCTTCACGGTACCATTCGGTACGCGCGATTTCAGCGCCGCCCAGACGACCGGAAACTTCCACTTTGATGCCCTTGGCACCCAGGCGCATTGCGTTCTGTACGGCGCGCTTCATAGCACGACGGAACATTACACGACGCTCCAGCTGGGAAGTGATGCTGTCGGCAACGAGTTTGCCATCCAGCTCCGGCTTGCGGACTTCGGAAATGTTGATCTGAGCAGGCACGCCAGCAATAGTGGCTACAGCTTTGCGCAGCTTCTCAACGTCTTCGCCTTTCTTACCGATTACAACACCCGGACGAGCGGTGTGAATGGTCACACGGATGCTCTTGGCCGGACGCTCAATGGTGATCTTGGACAAGGACGCGTTTTTCAGTTCCTTGGTCAGGAACTGGCGTACTTGAAAATCGCTGTACAGGTTGTCAGCGAAGTCTTTGGTGTTCGCGAACCAGGTAGAATTCCAAGGCTTGGTAATACCCAGGCGAATGCCATTAGGATGTACTTTCTGACCCATTGCTTATCTCCCAGCCTTAGCGTCGGATACCACTACAGTGATGTGAGCGGTACGCTTGAGGATACGATCCGCACGACCTTTGGCACGCGGACGGATGCGCTTCATGGAGGGACCTTCGTCGACCATGATAGTAGCAACACGCAGCGCGTCGATATCGGCGCCTTCGTTGTGCTCAGCGTTTGCAATGGCAGATTCCAGCACTTTCTTAACCAGCACTGCAGCCTTTTTCGGGCTGAAGGTCAGGATGTTCAGAGCCTTGTCTACGGACAGACCACGTACTTGATCGGCTACCAGACGAGCTTTCTGGGCAGAAGTACGGGCATAACGGTGTTTAGCGATAGCTTCCATCATTTATCCCTTAGCGCTTCTTAGCCTTCTTATCAGCAGCATGGCCGCGATAAGTACGAGTCGGTGCGAATTCACCCAGTTTGTGACCGATCATTTCTTCGGTAACGAAAACCGGAACGTGCTGACGACCATTATGGACAGCGATGGTCAAACCGATCATGTTCGGGATGATCATTGAACGACGGGACCAGGTTTTAACCGGCTTTTTATCCCCGCTTTCCACCGCTTTCTCTACCTTCTTCAGCAAGTGCAGGTCAATAAATGGACCCTTCTTGAGAGAACGTGGCATGGTGATTCCTCTATGTTAACAATTACTTGTTACGACGACGTACGATGTACTTGTCGGTACGCTTGTTCTTACGGGTCTTGAAGCCTTTAGCCTTCTGGCCCCATGGGGACACAGGCTGCATGCCCTTGTTACGACCCTCACCACCACCGTGCGGGTGGTCAACCGGGTTCATCGCCATACCGCGAACGGTCGGACGAATACCACGCCAGCGGTTTGCACCGGCTTTACCCAGTTGACGCAACATGTGCTCGGAGTTACCGACTTCACCGATGGTAGCGCGGCACTCGGCCAGAACTTTACGTACTTCGCCGGAACGCAGACGCAGAGTTACATAGTTACCTTCACGAGCCAGGATCTGGATGAAAGTACCAGCGGAACGAGCCAGCTGGGCACCTTTACCAGGCTTCATCTCTACAGCGTGAACGGTAGAACCAACCGGGATGTTGCGCATCGGCAGGGCGTTACCTACCTTGATGGCTGCATCAGCACCAGAAGCGATCGCGTCACCAGCTTTCAGGCCTTTCGGAGCCAGGATGTAACGACGCTCACCGTCTGCATACAACACCAGAGCGATGTTAGCGGTACGGTTCGGATCGTATTCCAGGCGCTCTACTTTAGCCGGGATACCGTCTTTGTCGCGCTTGAAGTCGACGATACGGTAGTGCTGCTTGTGACCACCACCGATATGACGGGTAGTGATACGGCCGTTGTTGTTACGACCACCGGACTTGCTTTTGCTGTCCAGCAGAGCGGCGAAGGGCTTGCCCTTGTACAGCTCTTGATTGACGATCTTGACGACGTGGCGGCGGCCCGGAGAAGTAGGCTTGCACTTAACGATTGCCATTTTTGAGAACTCCTCTTACTCGGCTGCGCCCATGAAGTCGATGTCCTGACCAGCTTTCAGGGTCACATAAGCCTTTTTCCAATCGGAACGACGGCCTACGCGTGCACCTGCGCGCTTGGTCTTACCCTTCATGTTCAGGGTACGGACGGTCTCAACTTCGACCTCGAACAGTTTCGCAACTGCAGCTTTGACTTCCGCCTTGGTAGCATCAACAGCAACTTTGAACACGATAGTGTTCTGCTTTTCTGCAACCATGGTGCTCTTTTCAGAGATGTGCGGAGCCTTCAGAACTTTCAGCAGACGCTCTTCACGGATCATGCCAGCATCTCCTCGATTTGCTTAACTGCGTCAGCAGTCATCAGAACCTTGTCGAAAGCGATCAGGCTGACCGGGTCGATACCGGCAACGTCACGCACGTCAACTTTGTACAGGTTGCGAGCAGCCAGGAACAGGTTCTCATCGACTTCAGCAGTCACGATCAGAACGTCAGTCAGTTCCATTTCTTTCAGCTTGGCGATCAGTTCTTTGGTCTTCGGAGCTTCGATGCCGAACTTCTCAACAACGATCAGGCGCTCTTGACGTACCAGCTCGGACAGAATGCTACGGATAGCGCCGCGGTACATCTTCTTGTTTACTTTCTGGCTGTGATCTTGCGGCTTAGCAGCAAAAGTCACACCACCGGAACGCCAGATGGGCGAACGGATGGAGCCAGCACGGGCACGACCAGTACCCTTCTGACGCCACGGCTTTTTGCCGCCACCAGACACTTCAGAGCGAGTCAGCTGCGCACGAGTACCCTGACGGGCACCAGCGGCATATGCAACGACGACCTGGTGAACCAGAGCTTCGTTGAATTCGCGCCCGAAGGTAGTCTCGGAAACTTCAAGAGCGCTCTTGGCGTCTTTCATTACCAATTCCATTACTATCTCCTCAGACGTTACGCTTTGACGGCAGGTTTGACGATCACGTTGCCGTTGGTTGCACCCGGTACTGCACCTTTGATGAGCAGCAGGTTGCGTTCAGCGTCAACACGAACCAGTTCCAGGTTCTGAGTCGTTACACGCTCAGCACCCATGTGACCAGCCATCTTTTTGCCCTTGAATACACGACCCGGAGTCTGGTTCTGACCGATAGAACCCGGAACGCGGTGAGACAAGGAGTTACCGTGGGTCATATCCTGGGTGCGGAAGTTGTGGCGCTTAACAGTACCAGCAAAGCCCTTACCTTTGGATGTGCCGGTAACGTCTACCAGCTTAACGTCAGCGAGAAGATCTACTTTCAGCTCGCTACCAACAGTGAAAGTTTCACCGTTGTTCAGGCGGAATTCCCACAGACCGCGACCGGCTTCTACACCAGCTTTGGCGAAGTGGCCAGCTTCCGGCTTGGTCACACGGCTGGCTTTTTTGGCGCCAGTGGTAACCTGAATAGCGTTGTAGCCGTCGGTTTCTACAGATTTGACCTGAGTTACACGGTTAGCTTCAACTTCGATAACAGTCACCGGGATAGAAACGCCATCTTCAGTGAAGATGCGAGTCATACCCACTTTGCGACCTACAAGACCGATTGTCATTGTTATCAACCTCTTTCCGTAATTAACCCAGGCTGATCTGGACGTCTACACCAGCTGCCAGATCCAGACGCATCAGGGCGTCTACGGTCTTGTCAGTCGGCTCAACGATGTCTACCAGACGCTTGTGAGTGCGGATCTCGTACTGATCACGCGCATCTTTGTTGACGTGCGGGGAGATCAGGACGGTGAAGCGCTCTTTGCGAGTCGGCAGCGGAATAGGACCGCGAACCTGCGCGCCAGTGCGCTTAGCAGTTTCAACGATTTCCGCAGTGGATTGATCAATCAGGCGATGATCAAAAGCCTTCAGGCGGATACGGATTCTTTGGTTCTGCATTGACAGAGCTCCAATAGATAAAAGAACATAAATCAACACCGCCCGACCGAGATTTCTCCCGCCAGAGGTGTGATTTTTCACGTTTCCCCCCATATCGGGAGGACTGTATGGCTGGCTCCTGTAAACAGGAAACTCAGCAGCAGACATATCGTCTGGCTTACCTCATGGGTAAGCGGAGGGGATTATACGGATTTTTCAAATTTGCGCAAGGGAGAGCGAACAGATTATGCGCAGTTTTATGTGACAGATGGATCTCGCCTGCGGCAACACACTCTGCTGCCAATACCCAGGTAACGACAATGTTACAAGCAGACTGGTAGACTGTGTGCTTGCCTCTGTCAGTGGAACGACATCCCATGCTCAAAGATCAAAAGAAAGCCTATCAGTATGGCCTTTGCGCCGTTGCCCTCTGGTCGACGGTCGCCACAGCCTTCAAGATCTCCCTCGCCTATTTCGAACCTGTGCAACTGTTGCTTGTGGCCGCCTTCACCTCGACTCTCACGCTGATAGCCATCGTCGCCAAACAGGGCAAACTGTCGCTGCTGGGGAGCTACATCAAGGCCCGCCCTTTCTACTACCTGACTCTGGGCGTGCTGAATCCCTTTCTCTATTACCTGTTGCTATTCAAGGCCTATGACCTGTTGCCTGCCCAGCAGGCACAGACCCTCAACTACACCTGGGCCATTACCCTCACTCTGCTGGCCGTCCCCTTCCTCGGCCAGAAGCTGCGTCGGCGCGATGGCGTCGCTATCGTGCTGGGGTATTTTGGCGCGCTGGTGATCGCCACCAGAGGGGATGTATTTGGCCTCCAGTTCGACAGCCCCCTCGGCGTGACGCTGGCGCTGGTCTCGACCCTCATCTGGGCCAGCTACTGGATCCTCAACACCCGCAATCAGGGCGATCCCATTGTCAGCCTGTTGCTCGGCTTTATGATCAGCCTGCCTTTTATCGTCGTTGCAACCTGGTTGCTCTCCGATTTTGCCATGACCGCCTGGCAGGGATGGGCTGGTGCCATCTATGTGGGACTGTTCGAAATGGGCTTCGGTTTCGTGCTCTGGCTGATGGCGCTGCGCCATGCCACCAACACGGCCCCCATCAGCAACCTCATTTTCATCTCGCCGTTTGCCTCACTGGTGCTGCTCAATCTGCTGATCGGCGAAGCCATCCATCCAGCCACCCCCATCGGGTTGGCGCTCATCGTTGCCGCCCTGTTGATCCAGCAGCTCAAGTACGGCAAACGCTATCGAGCATCAGTCGAAACCAAGAGCTGACCATGCAGAAGGGCGTATCCACAGATACGCCCTTCTCTCAATCCATCCACTCCTGTGGCTGATGTTTCGGCAGCCGCATCTCGACCAACAAGCCGCCGAGATCCGAGCTTCCCAACCGGATAGTGCCATGGTGCTGGGCGACTATCTTGGCCACGATGGCCAACCCCAGCCCACTGCCGCCGACGGTCCGCGCCACATTCCCCTGAGTAAACGGCTTGAGCACCCGGGAATAGTCCTGCTCCGGAATGCCGGGGCCATCATCGGAGAGGCGCAAGCGCACCCAGTGCCCATCGTCCTTCAGCTCGGCATGCAAACGGCTCGCCCCATAACGCTGCGAGTTGCTTGAGAGGTTGTTCAACACCCGCCGGATACTGACCGGATTGCAGGCCACCCGCACCGCCTCTTGCGGCAGCGCCAGATCAACTTCCAATCCCTGCTCCGAGTAGATCAGCAAGGTATCGTGCACCAGCTGGGTCAGGTCGATCGGCTCCAGATCCTGGCCTTCATCCGGACGGATGTAATCGATGAACTGATCGATGATGGCATTGGACTCATCGATATCGGCGTTGATGCTCTCCTTGAGGTACTCGTCACCAGAGGACATCATCTCGGTCGCCAGCCGGATGCGGGTCAGCGGAGTGCGCAGATCGTGGGAAACCCCCGCCATCATCAGGTTACGCTCTTCGATCAGGCTCTTGATGGAGTGCGACATGTGGTTGAAGGTGCGGGTCAGTCGCCTTACTTCCCGTGATCCCAGCTCCCCCAGCGCCTCGGGGAAATGGCCTCTGGCCACCGCAACTGCACCAGCCTCGAGATCCTCGAGCGGGCGCACCAGCTGCCGGGCAAAGCGCCAGGCCGCAAACAGGGTGATCACCAGCAGCACGCTCAGATAGATGATGAGGGGTTCGATATCGTCATCTTCAATCTCGGTCAGCGGGATCCGCACCCAGATTTTGCTGGCCTGGGGCGGCTGGATCCAGATGATGTAGTGATCCTGGATCTCGACCCGTACCTTGGCCGGGCCACCCAGCTCGCGACTGATGTTCTCCTCCAGATAGAGGTACGGCTTGGCATCGTTGAAGCCATGCTGCACCGCCTCGCTCTGGGTATAGATGTCGGTACCGGTCGTCACATAGACCAGCGCCTCGGCATCTTCACTCAGCGCCAGTTGTTCAGTGTTGACCGGAAAGATCAGCTTGACCTGATTGGCCAGCAAGTGACTGATCTGCTTGACGGTTGGCGCCAGCAGATAGTTATAGAAGGTGACGTAGGAGACTGCTTGATAGACCACCAGAACGGCGGCCAGAAACCAGAGCATGCGTGAAAACATGCTGCCGACCTTTTTCATGCACCGTCACCATCTGGCACGAACACATACCCCAGACCCCAGACGGTCTGCAGGTAGCGGGGCTGGGCCGGATCCTGTTCCAGCAGGCGGCGCAGGCGAGAGACCTGCACGTCGATGCTGCGCTCGGTGGCGGTGTATTCACGGCCACGGGCCAGATTCATCAGCTTGTCGCGGGAGAGCGGCTCGCGCGGATGGCTGACCAGCACCTTGAGCACCGCAAATTCACCGCTGGTGAGCGCCATCGGCTCGCCATCCCGACTCAGCTCGCGGGTCGCGAGATTGAGTTGAAAAGCTCCGAAGTTGACCACCTTTTCTGCAGCAGAGGGAGCCCCCGGCAGCTCGACGGTATGGCGGCGCAGCACGGCACGGATCCGCGCCAGCAGTTCGCGGGGGTTAAACGGCTTGGGCAGATAGTCATCAGCCCCCATCTCGAGCCCGACGATGCGATCCACTTCATCTCCCTTGGCGGTGAGCATCAGCACCGGGATCTGGTTGCCAGCTTCCCGCAGGCGGCGGCAGATGGAGAGCCCATCTTCCCCCGGCAACATCAGGTCGAGCACCATCAGGCTGAAATTTTCACGAGTCAGCAAGCGATCGGCCTGCTCGCCATTGGCCACGCCGCGCACTACGAATCCCTGCTCGGTGAGATAGCGTTCCAACAGGGAACGTAATTTCAGGTCATCGTCCACGACCAGGACCTTGTATTGCTGCTGACTCATTGCTTTGCCTCTTCATTCTTTAGCTGCCCCCAATACTAGGGGGGGATATAGCGGGAGCAAAGCACAAATATGTTACCGGTTATTACCCGTCCCGAGAGCGTGACGGCCATCAAGTCAATGCGCTGGCCAGCGACTCCCTGAATGGCGCCAGCCGAGCCATCACGATTTCCCTCGACAGCAAGAGGACAAAAGCTAATATTCCCGAGCAGTTAGCGATGAATACCCCTCTTTGACAGGTCCGCATCACCATGAAGACAAAGCTGATCACCCGCGAAGGCTACAACAAGCTGAAAGAAGAGCTCGATTTCCTCTGGCGCCAGGAGCGCCCCGAGGTCACCAAGAAGGTGGCATGGGCCGCCAGTCTGGGGGATCGCAGCGAAAATGCCGACTACCAGTACAACAAGAAGCGGCTGCGGGAGATCGATCGGCGGGTGCGTTACCTGCGCAAGTGCCTCGAAGAGCTGGGGATCGTCGACTATGCCCCCGCGCAGGAGGGCAAGGTCTTCTTCGGCGCCTGGGTCGAGGTGGAAAACGATGAGGGCGAGACCAAGCGCTTTCGCATCGTCGGCTATGACGAGATCTTCGAGCGCAAGGATTACATCTCCATCGACTCCCCCATGGCCCGCGCCCTGCTCAAGAAAGAGGTCGGTGATGAAGCCATCGTCCGTACGCCAGTTGGTGACGTCTGCTGGTATATCAACGAGATCAGCTACCCCAAATAGCCGGACTACTGGTGAGCTGCTTGCCACAGGCACATCCTGAATCACAGGTGCAATGGCAAGATAAACGCTCTCCCCTGCGACTTATCAGTCTGACTGGTGCAGACCCCGGCGCAGGGTGGCATCCCGCAACACGACCCCATATAGTGCTCACACTTGGCGCCTGATGGCGCGGACTCGACCACAGAGGCCCTCAACAACATCATGATGCAAACCATAGAGAGACAGATTGCCGGTGAGCTCAATGCTCGCCCGGAGCAGGTGCAGGCCGCAGTGCGCCTGCTGGATGAAGGCTCGACCGTGCCTTTTATCGCCCGTTACCGTAAAGAGGTGACCGGCGGTCTGGACGACAGCCAACTACGTACTCTGGAGAGCCGCCTCGGCTATCTGCGTGAACTGGAAGATCGCCGTCAGGTGATCATTCGCTCCATCGAAGAGCAGGGCAAACTGACCCCCGAGCTGATGCGCGAATTGAATGGCGCCGACAGCAAGACCCGGCTGGAAGATCTCTACCTCCCCTACAAGCCCAAGCGCCGCACCAAGGGACAGATGGCGATCGAAGCCGGGCTGGAGCCGCTTGCCAACCAGCTGCTCAGCGACCCGATGCAGGATCCCGAGCAAGCGGCGGCCGCCTTCCTCAATCCCGAACAGGGCATTGCCGACAGCAAAGCAGCCCTCGACGGCGCCCGCTATATCCTGATGGAGCGCTTCGCCGAGCAGGCCGACCTGCTGGAGAAGCTGCGCGACTACCTGTGGCAGAACGCCACCCTGCGCGCCCGCGTGGTGGCAGGCAAGGAGCAGGAAGGGGCAAAGTTCAAGGATTACTTCGAACACGACGAACCGCTGCACAAGGCCCCCTCCCACCGGGTGCTGGCCATGTTGCGCGGCCGCAATGAAGGGATCCTCAATCTGGCGCTGGTCACCAGTGACGACGAGAGTGCCAGCCCCTGCGAAGGGATCATTGCCCACCACCTCAAGCTCAATCTGCAGAACCGCCCGGCCGACAAATGGCTGCAGGGGGTGGTGAGCTGGACCTGGAAGATCAAGTTGTCGCTTCAGATGGAGACCGAGCTGATCGGCCGTATCCGCGAATCGGCAGAGGAGGAGGCGATCAAAGTGTTCGCCATGAACCTCAAAGATCTGCTGATGGCGGCCCCGGCCGGCATGCGCTGCACCATGGGGCTGGACCCGGGCATCCGCACCGGGATCAAGGTTGCCGTGGTGGATGCCACCGGCAAGCTAGTCGATCACGCAACCATCTATCCGTTCGAACCAAAACGCCAGATTGATCAGAGCCTCAAGACCCTGAGCGAGTTGTGCCAGAAACACAAGGTCGAGCTCATCAGCATCGGCAACGGTACCGCTTCGCGGGAGACCGACCGCCTGGTCAGCGACCTGTTCGAGCGCTACCCCGCAGCCAAGGCGCAGAAGATAGTGGTAAGCGAAGCGGGAGCCTCGGTCTACTCCGCCTCCGAACTCGCCTCCCAGGAGTTCCCGGATCTCGACGTCTCGATCCGTGGCGCAGTCTCCATCGCCCGCCGCCTGCAAGACCCGCTGGCCGAGCTGGTCAAGATCGACCCCAAGAGTATCGGGGTCGGCCAGTATCAGCACGACGTCGGCCAGAGCCAGCTGGCCCGCCGGCTGGATGCGGTGGTTGAGGATTGCGTGAACGCGGTCGGGGTCGATGTGAACACCGCCTCGGTCGCCCTGCTCAACCGGGTTTCCGGCCTCTCCCAGACGCTGGCCCAGAACATTGTCGCCTACCGGGATGAGCACGGCGCATTCAAGAGCCGTCAGCAGTTGCTGAAAGTGAGCCGACTTGGCCCCAAAGCCTTCGAACAGTGCGCCGGCTTCCTGCGCATTCGCGGCGGCAGCAATCCCCTCGACAGCTCGGCGGTGCACCCGGAGTCCTATCCGGTGGTGGAGCGGATCCTCGCCAAGCTGGAGCAGACAGTGGAGAGCCTGCTCGGCAACAGCAGCATGCTGCGCAGCCTGAAACCGGCCGATTACACCGATGAGCAATTCGGTGTGCCCACCGTCACCGACATCATCGGCGAGCTGGACAAGCCGGGCCGCGACCCGCGCCCTGAGTTCAAAACCGCGACCTTCAAGGAAGGGGTGGAGCAGATCAGCGACCTGGTGCCCGAGATGGTGCTGGAGGGGGTGGTCACCAACGTCACCAACTTCGGCGCCTTCGTCGATATCGGTGTTCATCAGGACGGTCTGGTGCACATCTCCTCCCTGACCGACCGTTTCGTCAAGGATCCCCGTGAGGTGGTCAAGGCGGGCGACATTGTGCGGGTCAAAGTGCTGGAGGTGGATGCCCCGCGCAAGCGGATCAGCCTGACCATGCGCCTCGACGAAAAGGCAGGGCAGCCCGCCCGCAAGCCGGCTGAAGCGCGCAACAGCAGTGCCGGCAACGCCAAACCAAGAAATGAGCCGCGCCAAAGCGCCCCAATGGGTGGTGCCATGGGCAACGCCTTCGCGGCAGCGCTCTCCAAAGCGAAAAAGTAACGACACCTTTCGGAACGCCTCTAAATGCAAAAAGCCCCGCAAGGGGCTTTTTTACACGCGAAGCTCAGGATCACTGCGTCAGGGCAGCAAGAATGCTCTCGGGCTCTCCATGCTGGGCCAGCACCTCCCGCAGTCGGTTGAATGCCTTGCAGGCCTCTTGCGGATACTTGCCGTAAGAGACGACGCCGGTGTGGCTCCAGCCTGCCGCCAGCATCACTTTCTTCTTGAAACTGGTTCCTTCAGTTCCCCCTCCTCCGAGCTGCATCAGAAACTGCTCCATCTGCAGGTGGGGGGGCGGTACACGGGAGAAGGTGGTGAAATCTTCCGCTTTGACTTCATCGAAATGCATGACAGCTCCTGTGAAATTGGAATGGACCTGATCTTCAGGTTAGTTGCAAAACAGGCAAAGCAGCTGAAAGTTTGGCGAGGGTGACTCAGATATGCAGACTGAGGGACTGGGTCGAGGCCGGGCTGACAGCCTGTCGATAGTGGCCAGCGATGACGCTGTTGCGCTTGTCCATATAGGCACTCAGCACACCGCCCGATTTCGCGCTCTGCTCGGCCATCAGCTCTTTGCGTGCCTTGGTTTCACTCGCGGCGGCGCTGCGCGCGACGGCCAAATCCTGCGCAGAAGGCTCGGCAGGCGCCAGCGCTGCAGAGCGGATCTGCTGCATCTTGGCGATGGTAGCGGCAGGGTCACCGGGTACGACACTGGTATCGATCTGGACTTCGCCACCCGTCGCATAACGCTTGCCATCCGGCCCTTGCGTAAACTGATAGGTGGGCGAGCTGGCGTACTCTCCACCCGCAGACTGGTGCGCCTGCTCGTGAGTGCGCACCTCCTTGTCACGCTCGACAAGATCCTGAACCTGCTGCTCTTGCCGCTGTTGCTGCTCCTGCTGTTTGGGATCTTGCTGCTTGCGCTGCCCATCCTCACCGGTGGCCTCGACAAAGCGATTATCTGGCAGTGTCGTCGGGGCTAATTGCCCGGTTTCACGGCTGTTCTGGGAGGTCTGATTGCTGGAGGCCTGACCGGCTTTGGATTTCTCTTTCTGGGAGCCGACTTCAGATTCGGCAACGGAGGCTTGGCCCGCCCGGGCCTGCGGGATCAGTTCTGCCCGGCGATTATCCGTCCTCGCCGCTTCCACTTGGGGTTGCAGCTGTGTCGGGATAAGGGGAGGCAGACTGACATTGATGTTCATCTCACACCCGGATGTCGATCAGGGTTCCCATCATATCGCTGGCGGTCTGCACTACCTTGGCTGAAGCGCCAGCCTGCTGCTCGGCCACCTTGAGATTGACAAGCTCATCGGTCACTTGCACCTGATCCCCGCTGGGGGTGTTGAGGCGGGCGATCTGATTGGATGCCTTGTCGGCAATCTGCTCGGCTCGCTGAAATCCCTGTACCCCGCTGTTGAAAGCAGAATCAATACGCATGGTGTTACTCCTCTGGTCACAGCTTAATTATCCGCCAGACCAGAGGATTAATGAAGCTTGCAGGCTGTTTTTTAGCCAACAAAATCTCGAACGATTTCAATGAATTCGTCAGGATAGGAGATAAAAGGTGCGTGTGAGGCCTTACTGAGGGTCACGCTACGGCTGGCAGGGTAGAGACCATCCAGCAGGGGAATAGCCGCCTTGGGCACCAATGAATCCAGTCGGCCATAGATCCGCAACCAGGGCAGATCGAGCTCCTGAAGCGGTTCGCGCAGATCAATCTCGGCCAACAGCGTCAGTCCAGCCTCGAGTGCGGCAAACTCGGGCGCTGGCCGCTCGGCCAGCCAGTGGCGCAACTGACGGATATCATCCCGGGCATGTTCGCTGCCCATCGCCTGGATCGCCAGAAAGCGCTCTATGGTCTGGCGAAAATCCCCCGCCAGCATCTGGTTGAAGCCGGTCAGAATCTTGGGGGCGATCCCCGGCCACTCATCACGGGCCATGAAACAGGGGGAGCTGGCCACGGTGATCAAGGAGTGCAGCCGCTCGGGATGCGTCAGCGCCAACTGGCTTGCCACCAGACCGCCGAGCGACCAGCCAAGCAGATGACACTTCTGCGGCAAGATGGCGACCACCTGCTCGGCAAGCCAGGGCAGGCTGTAATCCACCTCGTCTGCCAGCAGGCTGTTGCCAAAACCGGGCAAATCCACCAGATGAACCCGATAGTGGGGCGCCAACTGTTGGGCAATGCCATGCCAGACCGCACCATTCATCCCCCAACCGTGCAACAACACCAGATCGGGCCCCTGGCCAAACTGCTCTACCGATATGCTCATCTAGACTCAAGATCCCTGTTCATGCTCTTGGGGTCAGCATGTTAAAGCGACTGCTCGCTAAAGCAAGCCCGCTGCTCGGCAGCCACGGTGACTGGCAAGGGAGTTGCCTCCTCTGTCATCAACCTTGCGACAACGAGCCCCTGCTCTGCAGCTGGTGTCGGCAGGCGCTGCACCAGTCACAGCCGAGATGCCGCCTCTGCGCCGCACCGCTGACTGACTATATAGAAGAGAGCATACCGGTCTGCGGCCGCTGCCAGCGCAGACCTCCCCCCTGGGATCGGTTGCAGGTGATTGGCGACTACCAGGCTCCCTACCCCATGCTGATCCCCCGGCTCAAATATTCCGGCCAGATCCTGCTGGCGCCGCTACTGGCACGCCTCTTGGCCGATCATCTGGATGGCAGCAATCCGCCAGAAGCGATCATTCCGGTTCCCCTTCACTGGTGGCGGCAGTGGCGGCGTGGGTTCAATCAGGCGGAGGAGATCGCGCAAGCCCTTGGCGAGTTCACCTGCATTCCCTGCGACAACACCCTGCTGCAGCGCATCAAGGCGACCCCGCAACAAACAACCCTGAGCGCCGGGCAGCGGCGGCGCAATCTGCGCGGGGCATTCCGGATCCGCCCCCACCACTATCGCCATGTCGCCCTGCTCGATGACGTCGTGACCACAGGCGCCACCGCCGGTCAGCTCAGCCGTTTGCTCCATGAGAGCGGCATCACAAAGGTGGAAGTGTGGGCAATCTGTCGTACCCTGCGGCACAGCAAGTAGCCATCGGCATGCTACCCAAGCATTAATAACCGCGTTATCATGAATACCCTAGTCGTACACTCAGGTTTATGAGGATAGTGATGATCAGCATTTCCGACGCCGCCCAGGCCCATTTCCGTAAACTGCTGGAAAAACAGCCTGATGGCACCAATATCCGGGTGTTTGTGGTCAATCCGGGAACCCAGAATGCCGAGTGTGGCGTATCTTATTGCCCGCCCGATGCCGTGGACCCGGAAGATCAACACCTGCCCTTCAGTGGCTTCGACTGCATGGTTGATCCCCTGAGCGCCCCCTTCCTGGTGGATGCCACCATCGACTTCGTGACCGATCAGATGGGCTCCCAGCTCACCCTGAAAGCACCGAACGCCAAGATGCGTAAAGTGGCCGATGACGCGCCGTTGATCGAGCGCATCGAGTACGTGTTGATGTCCGAAGTGAACCCCATGCTGGCCGGTCACGGTGGCAAAGTCACCCTGGTCGAGCTGACTGAAGACAAACTGGCCATCCTGCAGTTTGGCGGCGGTTGCAACGGTTGCTCCATGGTCGATTACACCCTGAAAGAGGGGATCGAGAAACAGCTGCTGGAGAAATTCCCGGGTGAGCTCAACGGTGTGAAAGATGCCACCGAGCACCAGCGCGGCGACCACTCCTACTACTGATTTGCAGCCCTTGCAGCAAAGAAAAGGCCCCGCCATCTGGCGGGGCCTTTTGCATGGGCAATCGGCAGATTACTCGTCCTTCTTGTCTCGCGACAGCAGGGCGATGGCCGCCTCTTTCGGGTTCTTACCCTCGTAGAGCACCTTGAAGATCTGCTCGCAGATGGGCATCTCGACGCCGCAGCGGGCCGCCAGCAGATGCACCTCTTTGGTGTTGCGATGCCCCTCCACCACCTGACCGATCTCGGTCATGGCGGTGTTCACATCCTTGCCAGCCCCGAGGGCCAGCCCGAAGCGACGGTTGCGCGACTGGTTGTCGGTACATGTGAGCACCAGATCCCCGAGCCCCGCCATCCCCATAAAGGTTTTGGCATCGGCACCCAGCGCCGCACCCAGACGCTGCATCTCCACCAGACCCCGGGTGATGAGCGCGGTTCTGGCATTGGCGCCAAACCCGAGCCCGTCGGAGAGACCGGCACCGATGGCGATGACGTTCTTCACCGCCCCACCCAGCTGCAGACCGACGAAATCCGGATTGGTATAGACCCGGAACGAGCGGCCACAGTGCAGCAGATGGGAGAGATCGTCGGCGAACTCGTCGTGAGTCGAAGCGACCGAGATGGCGGTCGGCAGACCGGCAGCCAGCTCCTTGGCGAAGGTGGGACCGGAGATCACCGCCAGCGGTATCTCGTCACCCAGCACTTCACGGGCCACATCCTGCAGCAGACGGCCACTGTCCGGCTCCAGACCCTTGGTGGCCCAGGCGATACGGGTATCGGGGCGCAGGAAGGGTTTGATCCGGGTCAGCACATCGCCAAATACATGGCTTGGCACGACTAGCAGCAGCACGGGGGCAGCTTGTACCGCACGTTGCAGATCCGCAGTCAGCTGCAGATCGGCGGGAAAAGGGACATCAGGCAAAAATGCCTTGTTGCAGCGGTCTTGTTCCAGCTCGGCGACATGAGCAGGGTCGTGACCCCACAGCAGGGTCGGATGACCGTTGCGCGCCAGAGAAATGGCAAGGGCGGAGCCATAAGACCCCGCCCCCAAGACCGAGATAGCGATCTGGTCAGCCATTATCAGGCTTCCGCAGTCGCCTGCTGGGCCTGTGCTTGCGCCATGTGCTGGGCAAACAGGGCATCGAAGTTGACCGGTGCCAGGTTCAGCTGCGGGAAGGAACCCTTGCTCACCATGTTGGCCACGGCTTCGCGGGCATATGGGAACAGGATGTTCGGGCAGAAGGCAGCCAGGCAGTGAGCCAGTTGCGGCTCCGGCAGGTTACCGATGGTGAAGATACCGGCTTGCTGTACTTCGCACAGGAAGGCAGTTTCGGTTTCCAGTTTGCAGGTTACGGTCAGGGTCAGGACAACCTCGTACACGTTCTCAGCCAGGATGTTGGTCTTGGTATCCATATCCAGCTTGACGTCCGGTTGCCACTCTTTCTGGAAGATGTGCGGGGTGTTCGGCGCTTCGAAAGAGACATCCTTGGTGTAAACACGCTGGATGTGGAATTCCGGTTGTACTTCCTGGTTGTTGATCTCGTCAGCCATTTCGTTTGATTCCTTGTTATATGGATAAGTGGGCTCAGGCCCTGCTTAAATCAGCGTTTCTTGGTTACCGGCAGATTTTCTGCACGCCATTGGGCCATGCCACCGCCGAGCACATAAACCTGCTTGAAGCCAGCTTTGCTCAGCTGACGGCCCGCGCCGCCCGCAGTCATTCCCGACTCGCACACCACTATGATGGGGGCATCTTTATGCTTTTCAACCGGGCCCAGATTATTGCTCTGGATCTGGGTCAGCGGCAGGTGCTGGGCACCGGCCAGATGGCCCTTGGCGTACTCTTCCTGACTGCGAATATCCACCACGGTGGCATTCTCGCGGTTGATCAGCAGGGTCGCGGTGTGATTGTTGACGGTTTTTACCGGGGACAAACGGGCACGCACAGTGGTGTAAACCAGGGTGCCAGCCAGACCCAACCAGGCTGCGGTCAGCAGCGGGTTACGGGCCGCAAAATCCAAATACTCTTGCATCTTCTACTATCCAGGGACCAAGACAAGGGCCCGAGTATACATGGGGGTATTGATAAGATCAGCCATCTTGGCGGCAAAGCGCGAGCAGGCTCCCATCATCATTGGGCTGCGAGCATGGCAGGAAAGGCATGGCTTGCGGGGCCGCAGGAGCACCCCTTGGCTATCAGGTGACTATTTCGGCAGATGTAGTAATATTACGCTAGTTTCATTTCCCGCATTTTTTCCAATCCGAGAGGACATAGTCTTATGTCAACAGCTAAGAAACCTTTGGTTCTGGTCATCATGGACGGTTGGGGCTACAGCACCAAGCAAGAGCACAACGCCGTCGCTGCCGCCAAGACTCCCAACCTCGATCGTCTGGCCCGTGACTACACCAGCACCCTGATCTCCGGCTCCGGTCTGGACGTCGGTCTGCCGGATGGCCAGATGGGCAACTCCGAAGTGGGCCACGTCAACATCGGTGCCGGTCGCATCGTCTATCAGGAGCTGACCCGCATCTCCAAAGACATCCAGGACGGTGAATTCTTCCAGAACGTCGAGCTGGCCAAGGCTGTTGACGCTGCTGTGACCAACGGCAAAGCCGTTCACATCATGGGTCTGATGTCCCCGGGTGGCGTACACAGCCACGAAGAGCACATCATGGGCATGATCGAAATGGCTGCCAAGCGTGGCGCAGAGAAGATCTATCTGCACGCCTTCCTGGATGGCCGTGACGTTCCGCCGCGCTCCGCCCAGTCCTCCATCGAGCTGTTCGACGCCCTGTTCGCCAAGCTGGGCAAAGGTCGTTTCGCCTCCATGATCGGTCGTTACTTTGCCATGGACCGTGACAATCGCTGGGATCGCGTGCAGCAAGCCTATGACCTGATGACCCAGGGCAAGGGCGAGTTCACCGCCGAGAGCGCCACCGAAGCACTGGCTGCCGCCTATGCTCGCGACGAGAACGACGAGTTCGTCAAAGCCACCCGCATCGGCGAAGCTGCACCGATGGAAGATGGCGATGCGCTGATTTTCATGAACTTCCGTGCCGACCGTGCCCGTGAAATCACCCGCGCCTTCGTTGACACCGACTTCACCGGCTTCGCCCGTGCAGTCGAGCCGAAGCTGAACTTCGTGATGCTGACCGAATACGCGGCCGACATCAAAACTGCCTGTGCCTACCCGCCGACCGCTCTGGTCAACACCCTGGGTGAGTGGCTGGCCAAGCAGGGCAAGACCCAGCTGCGCATCTCCGAAACCGAGAAGTATGCTCACGTCACCTTCTTCTTCAACGGTGGCGAAGAGTCCTGCTTCACCGGCGAAGATCGCGAGATCGTGGCCAGCCCGAAAGTGGCGACCTATGACCTGCAGCCGGAAATGAGCTCCGAAGAGCTGACCGACAAGCTGGTTGCGGCCATCAAGAGCGGCAAGTACGACGTCATCATCTGTAACTACCCGAATGGCGACATGGTTGGTCACACCGGTGTGTTCGATGCCGCCGTCAAAGCGTGTGAAGCCGTTGACCACTGCATCGGTCGCGTGACCGACGCCCTGGCCGAAGTGGGTGGCGAGTGCCTGATCACTGCCGACCACGGTAACGCCGAGAAGATGCTGGACGAAGAGACTGGTCAGGCCCACACCGCCCACACCAATCTGCCGGTTCCGCTCATCTATTTCGGTCGCAAAGCCGAGGTAGTTGAAGGTGGCAAACTGTCCGATCTGGCCCCCACCATGCTGACCCTGATGGGTCTGCCGGTGCCGCCGGAAATGACTGGCAAGCCCCTGATGATTCTGAAATAATCCTTCCCCATGCGGGGATGCGAAGTTATTTCACAGAAAACCAGTCGCGTCGGCCTGTTGGCCGGCGCGCTGTTTTTTTGCCTGTCATTTGGCGCCAGCACACCGGCTTTGGCCGCCAATCAGCAGCTGGGGACCATGCAGTCCCAGATCAAGGAACAACAGCAGACCATCAAGCTCAGCAAGCAGGAGCTTGCCAAGCTAAATACCCAGCTCAAGGCTGACGAGCAGGCCATCTCAGCCGCCGCCGCCAAACTCAACCAGACCAGGCAGCAGTTGAAGCAGAACCAGCAGACGCTGGCGACCCTGCAAAAAGACAAGCTGGCGCTGGAAGTTCAAGCCAAACATCAAAAGCAGTTGCTGGCCAAGCAGGCGGAGAGCGCCTTTCAAGCGGGCAACCACGACTACCTCAAACTGCTGCTCAATCAGCAGGATCCGGCCAAACTGAGCCGCTCACTCGACTACTACGACTACCTCAACAAGGCCCGTATCGAGGCCATCGACGCCCTGCGCGTCACCCGTGACAAGCTGGCGAAAAACCAGCAGGCAACCAAAGAGACCGAGACCAGACTGCAGACCCTGCTTGCCGAACAGCAGGAGCATCACCAGACCCTGCTGGCCAGCCAGCAGAGCCGGGCCAAGGTGCGCAACCAGTTGCAGCAGTCGGTACAGGATGACGAGCAGAAGCTCACCAAGTTGGTCAAGGCGGAGAAAGCGCTGAAAGCTCGGCTGGAGGAGCTGCGCCGCAAGCGAGAAGAGCAGGAACGCCGTGAACGGGCCGAGCGGGAGCGGTTGGCCAAGCTGAAAGCGGAGCAGGAGCGTCAGCGCAAGCTGGCCGAACAGCGCCGCGCCGAGCAACAACGACTCGCCGCCCAGCAGAACAAAACCGTCAAACCGGCAGAACCGGCCGAAGAGGTAGCCAGCAGCAAACCGGAGCGCGGCTCGGGCATCAGCAGTGCCGGTCACTACAGTGGTCTCAAGACCAATGGCAGCCTGCGCTGGCCGGTGCAGGGACCGATCCTCATCTCCTACGGTTCACCGCGCACCGCCCAGCTCAAGTGGAAAGGCACCCTGATCGGCGCCAGCGAAGGAACCCAGGTCAAGGCTGTCGCACCGGGACAAGTGGTTTACGCCGACTGGCTCGACGGCTTCGGTATGCTGCTGGTGATCGACCACGGCAAGGGCTACATGAGCCTCTACGGTCACAATCAGTCGCTGCTGCGCCAAGTTGGCCAGAATGTGGAACAGGGTGAGCCGGTGGCGCTGGTCGGTGACAGTGGCGGTCAGGACAGACCGGGCCTCTACTTCGAAATTCGCTATCAGGGCGAGGCGATCAACCCAACCAAATGGCTGGCCAAGGGTTGAGTCAACCCAGCCGACAAGCCATCACACGCTCACTAGCAAAAGCCTGCATCACGCAGGCTTTTGTCGTTTCAGGAGCGCCCTCCCCACTGTCGGCCCCATTTGATGAAAAATTACCTAATTTTTCGCTCGGCTCAGGGGAAGACAACCAGACCGATCTGCTCCAGCAAGGTCTGCTGCTGATCCTCGTTGATCTGCACCCCTTGCAGATCGACCCGGCGCAGATCCAGCCCCGGCAGGTCGCACTGGCGCAGATCGCAGCCCTGCAGCTTGAAGCTGGTCCAGTCAATCTGGCCAAACTCGGAGCCGCTGAGATCGGAACCCGCCAGCGAGGCACCAAACAGGTTGGCCCCCTGCCAGCGGTTGCCGGTCAGCTCGCACTGTTCCAGCAGGCAGCCCTCGAAGCTGGCGTAGCTGAAGTTGTTGCCGGTCAGATGGGCCTCGCAGAAGTAGCTTTTGGCGGTGATCTGGTTGGCGAAGCTGGCGTGGCTGAAGTTGATACCGACCGCCTGACAGTCGCGCATCTCCAACCCCAGACACTGGGTGCGGCTGCAATCGGCCATGGTGAGATCGCAGCGCAGGAAGCTGGCCTCGCGCAGATCGCAACCCTGCAACAGGCAGCCCCGTTCGCTCTCCCGATCGTAGAAGCTGCAGTCGATGAAGCGGCTATCGCTCAAATCCAGCCAGGAGAAATTGCAGCCGATAAAGCGGCACTCCGAGAACTGCTCCCCCTCCACATCCTGTTGCTCGAACCGGACATCCACGAACTGCTTGCCTCTGATCATCGGAAAACTCCTGCAAAAACGGCTTCATATGCTGACTTTATCCGCCAAAAACGGTAATGTTACATGTAACATCCACCCTGGACACCCCTATGAGCCCCACCCGCAAGCGCCGCCCCACCCTGCAAGATATCGCCGACCAGACCGGCGTGACCAAGATGACTGTCAGCCGCTATCTGCGCGACCCGCAGACCGTAGCGGAGGGGACCCGCGAGCGGATCGCAGCTGTAGTGGAAGAGCTGGGTTATATCCCCAATCGGGCGCCGGATATTCTCTCCAACGCGACCAGCAAGGCGATCGGCATCCTGATCCCCTCACTTTCCAACCAGGTATTCTCGGCGGTGATCCATGGCATCGAGTCGGTAACCCGACCGGCCGGTTACCAGACCTTGCTGGCCCACTACGGCTACAGCCCGGAGCGGGAGGAGGAGCAGGTCGCGTCCCTGCTCTCCTATCACGTGGATGGGCTGATCCTCTCCGACAGCCAGCACACAGAGCGCACCCGCAAGATGATCGCCACCGCCGGCATTCCGGTGGTGGAGACCATGGATCTACCGCAAACCCCCATCGACATGGTGGTCGGCATGGACCATAGAGCCGCGGCCCGGGCCATGGTAACAGAGATGCTGCGCCGGGGCCGACGCAAGGTGGTCTATCTGGGGGCACGGCTCGACGTGCGCACCCAGCTGCGGATGGAGGGTTACTATCAGGCGATGACCGACTTCGGCCTCACCGGCCAGCATCTGCTGACCGAACAATCCTCCAGCTTCACCCTGGGGGGCGAGCTGCTGGATCAGGCGCTGGTACGCTATCCCGACCTCGACGGCCTGTTCTGCACCAACGATGACCTGGCGGTGGGCGCCTTGCTGCAGTGTCAGGCAAAGTGGATCCCGGTGCCCCAGCAGATCGCCATCGCCGGTTGCAACGCTCTCGACATCGGCCACGCCATGACCCCCAAACTGGCCAGTATCGCCACCCCGCGGGAAGCGATCGGCCGGGAGGCGGCCACCATGCTGCTGGCGCGTCTCAACGGCCAATCCCAACCCGACACCCGCAAGGATATCGGCTTCTCCCTCTATGTCGGGGAGAGTCTGGGGTAATCCCTTCCCTCACCCACTTAAGTCACGCTGATAGCAAACAGGCCACCCGAGGGTGGCCTGTTTGGTTTTCTGCACAACTGACGCTTAGCGTTTAACCAGCTCAACCGCTTCGCGGGAGAGGCGGGTCACCTCTTCCCAGTTGCCGCTCTTGACCGCATCGGCCGGCAGCATCCAGGAGCCGCCGACGGTGGCGACGCACTTGAGCGCCAGATAGTCGGCCACGTTTTTCGGGCCGATACCGCCGGTGGGGCAGAACTTCACCTGGGGCAGCGGCGCGGCAATGGCGGAGAGCGCCTTGGTGCCGCCGTTCGCTTCGGCCGGGAAGAACTTCAGATGGTCATAACCCGCTTCCAGCGCCTGCATCACTTCAGACGGAGTTGCCACACCCGGGATCAGCGGTGCAGTGCTCTTGGCCGCGTGGGCCAGCAGTGCCGGGGTCATGCCCGGGGAGATGACGAAGCGGGCACCGGCAGCAACGGCTGCGTCAAACTGCTCGCAGTTGAGCACGGTACCGGCACCGACCATGGCATCCGGCATCGCCTTGGCAATGAGGGCGATGGCATCGAGCGCCACCGGGGTGCGCAGGGTGATTTCGAAGACAGAGATGCCGCCGTCGAGCAGCGCCTTGGCCATCGGCAGGGCCTGATCCAGCTCGTTGATAACCATCACGGGTACCAGCGGGGAGGCGGCAAACACCTCGGCCGGGGTCACTTTCCAGTTCTGCATAGCTCTTCCTTAGTCAAAGATGGTGGCGCCACACTCGGCGCTCGATACCGCGCGACGCATCACGCTGAACAGTTCACGACCCCACCCCTCTTGTTCCAGAGTGAGGTCAATCTCGGCCTGGGTACGGCCACTCAAATCGGTCAGGCAGTCGAGGCTGCCGTTTACCGCATCAACCCGCAGCAGATCGCCGTCGGCCAGCAGGCCAATGGCCCCGCCGTGCAGCGCTTCCGGGGTGACGTGGATGGCGGCCGGGATCTTGCCGGAGGCACCGGAGAGACGGCCATCGGTGACCAGCGCCACCTTGTAACCCGCCTTCTGCAGGTTGCCGAGCACCGGCATCAGCTTGTGCAGCTCCGGCATACCGTTGGCGGCCGGGCCATTGTGGCGCACCACGATCACGGCATCCTGATTGAGATCACCCGCCTTGTAGGCCGCTTCCACCGCATGCTGGGAGGAGAAGACCCGCGCCGGTGCTTCAATCACCCGATACTCGGGAGCCACGGCGGAGACCTTGACCACGGCGCGGCCCAGATTGCCCGCCAGCAGCTTGGTGCCGCCAGTGGCCTGGAATACGCTGCCGGAAGGCGACAACACGCTCGCATCGCCGCTCTCGCCCACCGGCTGCCATACCAGCTGACCATCGACCAGTGCCGGACGGCTGAGGTAATCCTGCATCTCGCCAAAGACCGGAGTGGCGTCCATGTGGATCAGCCCCTCTTGCGCCAGACGGCGCATCAGGCCGGGCACGCCGCCTGCCTGTTCGAAGGCGTTCACATCGGCCGGGCCGTTCGGGTACATGCGAACCAGCAGCGGCACCACGTCGGAGAGATCGCTGATGTCATCCCAGGTCAGTACCAAACCGGCCGCGCGGGCCAGCGCCACCATGTGGATGCTGTGGTTGGTACTGCCGCCGGAGGCGAGCAGGGCCACCAGACCGTTGACCAGCGAGCGCTCGTCCAGCACCTCGCTCAACGGGCGATAGGCCGGGGAACCCGGGATCATGGCACTGATGCGGCGGGCCGCTTCGGCGGTCAGGGCGCGGCGCAGCTCGCTATGCGGGTGCACAAAGGCGGAGCCCGGCAGCATCAGGCCCATGGCCTCGAATACCAGCTGGTTGGTGTTGGCGGTGCCGTAGAAGGTGCAGGTGCCTGCCGCGTGGTAGGCGCCGCACTCCATCTCCAGCAGGGCATCACGGCCCACTTCACCGGCGGCGTACTTCTGACGCACCTTCACCTTCTCGTCGTTGCTGATGCCGCTCGCCATGGGGCCCGCCGGTACGAATGCAGTCGGCAGGTGAGCGTGGGAGAGGGCCCCCATGATCTGACCCGGAGCAATCTTGTCGCAGATGCCGAGCAGCAGGGTGGCGTCGAAGGTGTTGTGAGAGAGCGACAGCGCGGTCGCCTGGGCGATCAGGTCGCGGGAGAAGAGGGACATGTCCATCCCCGGCTGACCCTGGGTCACGCCGTCGCACATGGCGGGCACGCCGCCGGCGACCTGGGCACTGTGGCCCAGCTCGGCCAGTACCGCCTTGATCTGATCCGGATAGCCCTGATAGGGCTGATGGGCGCTCAGCATATCGTTGTAGGCGGTGACGATGCCGACGTTGGCGCGGGTCATATCGAGGATACGACCCTTCTCGTCACTGCTGCAGGCGGCCACGGCGTGGGCCAGGTTGCCGCAGGCCAGCGCGGCACGGGTCTTGCCCTGCTCTGCCTGACGCTGGATACGGGCCAGAAATGCCTGACGACGGGCGACACTGCGCTCGCGGATGCGGGCGGTGACGTCGGAAATTACCTGATGAATCATTGGGCTTGCTCCAATGCTGTGACGGCGCGGTCAACCACCTGTTCGAAGGTGCCGTCTATATCAATGTGGAATACACCGGCTTCGCCATCCGGGCGCTCCAGAGTATCGAACTGACTTTGTACCATGCTTTCACGCATGAAATGGCCCTTGCGGGCACGCATCCGCTCGAGGATCAGCGGCTGGCTGCCATCGAGGAAGATGAAGCTGACCGACTCGTTGCCTTCGCGGATCTGGTCGCGGTACTTCTTTTTGAGGGCGGAACAGACAATGATGCCGGTCTCGTTCTTCTGCTCGAGACTGTAGGCGGCGTCGCGGATCCGCTCCAGCCAGGGGGCACGATCCTCATCGTTGAGGGGGTTGCCGCCAGCCATCTTCTGGATGTTGGCCTTGGGGTGCAGGTCATCACCATCGATGAACTTGGCGCCCAGCGCTTCGGCCACTTTCAGACCCACGCTGGATTTGCCGCTACCACACACACCCATCACGATAATACACTTACCCGCCATAATTTGACCTCTGTCCCACTTTTCAAAAAACCAGCTGTTGATGGGTTCTAATCTAACACGTTACCGGTAACATGTTACCGGTAACGATTGAAAATGTGAAGTCTGCCACAGACTGAGCAAACCCATAGTCACCTGGGCATATGATGTTGAGCCCTTGCCATAAATCTAAATAAATCATAAAGATATGGTTTGCCGACGGATCGGCAAGGTGTCACGACTGAACTTGGAAAAAGGAACGCATAACAATGTCTGACCTCTCCCTGATCATGACAGCCGCCGGCTCGATTGTGCTGCTGCTCTTCCTGGTGATGAAGGCCCGGCTCCACGCCGTGGTAGCCCTGATCCTGGTCTCCATGGTGGCGGGTCTCGCCGCTGGCATGAACCCGGCCGACATCGCCAACACCATCCAGAAAGGGATGGGCGGCACCCTCGGCTTCGTCGCTGTGGTGGTGGCGCTAGGCGCCATGTTCGGCAAGGTGATGGAAGTGACCGGTGCCCTCGACCGGGTGGCTCACACCCTGCTCGGCAAGTTTGGCGTCAAGCGCGCCAACTGGGCCATGGCCCTGACCGGCTTTGTCTGCGCCCTGCCGCTCTTCTTTGACGTGGCCGTGGTGCTGCTGATCGGCGTCGCCTTCGCCATCGTCCGTCGTGGCGGCGGCAGCGTGGTGAAGATCGGTATCGCCCTGCTGGCCGGTATCGCCACCTGCCAGGCCTTCCTTATCCCGGCGCCGGGCCCGATCCTGGTGGCATCCCAACTGGGTGCCGACTTCGGCTACATGATCCTGTTCGGTCTGATCGCTGCCGTACCGGCGCTGATCCTGGCTGGCCCGCTGTTCGGTGACTTCATCAGCAAGATCGTCGATGTACCGCTGCCTGCCGATGCCCAGAACAGCGTTCACGATGACAGCAAATCCCTGCCCTCCTTCGGGCTGGCCATGGGCCTCATCGGTCTGCCGCTGCTGCTAATCGGCCTCAAGACCATCGTCGGTCGCTTCGTCGAGGCGGGATCTACCCTGCACAACTGGCTGGAGTTCATCGGTCACCCCTTCACCGCCATCATGGTCGCCTGTCTGGCCGCCTTCTATCTGCTGGGTATTCGCCGTGGCATGTCCCGCGACGAGGTGATGAGCGTCTGCAACAGCGCCATCCAGCCCGCCGGTGTCATCATCCTGGTGACCGGTGCCGGTGGCGTCTTCAAGCAGGTGCTGGTTGATTCCGGCGTAGGCGCCGCGCTGGGCAACATGCTGGCCGACTCCGGTCTGCCCATCGTCGCGCTGGCCTTCATTCTGGCCGCCGCGGTGCGGGTGATTCAGGGCTCTGCCACCGTCGCCATGCTGACCGCCTGCGGTCTGGTGCTGCCGATGCTGGAGCCGCTCGGCCTGAATGGCGCCCAGCTGGCGGCCGTCACCATCGCCATCGGCGGCGGTGCCATCGTGCTCTCCCACGTCAACGACTCCGGTTTCTGGCTGGCCAACCGCTACCTCGGCCTGACCGAGAAGCAGACCCTGCAGACCTGGACCGTGATGGAGACCATCATCGGCACCACCGGCGGCGTGATGGCGATGATCATCTACAGCTTCCTCTGACAAGGGCGAAATGCTGACAAAAAGGCCTCACTCGTGAGGCCTTTTTCATCTTTCTGATGATTCTTTCTTTGGCTGAGAGGGCGAGATTGCTAGAATCGCCTATTCATCGCTCCGAGTGGAACGCTTAACCCCGTGATTTCAGGTTTATCTATGCATTCATCGGCCCATTATCGACAACTGCTGGCGCGCCTGCCCCAGATCGCCGTCGCAGCGGATCAGTTTGAAGTGCTCTACAGCGCCCAGGATTTCAAACGCCGCATTCTTGCGCTTATCGCCAGTGCCACCCGGCGCATCTATCTGGTCGCTCTCTATCTGCAGGATGACGAAGCAGGCCGGGAGATCCTCTCCGCCCTCTACGCCGCCAAGCAGCGCAATCCGGCCCTCGACATCAAGCTGTTCGTCGACTTCCACCGTGCCCAGCGCGGCCTGATCGGCAAAGGCAAGCAGGGCGGCAACCACCTGATGTATCAGGCCATGGCTGCCGAACACGAGCACCAGATCGAAATCTACGGCGTGCCGGTCAAAGGGCGCGAGCTGCTCGGCGTGCTCCACCTCAAGGGCTTCATCTTCGATGATGTGGTGCTCTACTCCGGTGCCAGCCTCAACGACATCTACCTGCACCAGCAGGATCGCTACCGCTTCGATCGCTATCACCAGATCACCAGCCCGGAGCTGGCCCGCAGCATGGTCAACTATGTGGATGACCTGTTCGTGAAGAGCGACGCGGTGCAGCGACTGGATCACAGCGATATCCCCAGCGCCAAACAGCTGAAGGGGCCGATCCGCCGCTTCAAGCAGAACCTGCGCCAGAGCCAGTACCGCTTCAGCACCATGCCGGTCAACACCCAGGAGGTGGCCGTCACCCCCATGGTGGGTCTGGGCAAGCGCAACAACCAGCTCAACCTGATGATCCGCAATCTGGTACGTGCCACCGAGCGGGAGATCTTCATCTGCACCCCTTACTTCAACCCGCCCAAGGAGTTGAGCAAGGATATCGAGGATCTGCTGCAGCGCGGTTGCAAAGTCACCATCGTAGTGGGCGACAAGACCGCCAACGACTTCTTCATTCCGCCGGAAGAGAAGTTCTCCACTATCGGTGGCCTGCCCTATCTCTACGAGACCAACCTGCGCAAGTTTGCCGAGCGCAACCAGCGTCACATCGATGACGGTCGCCTCAACCTGATGCTCTGGTGTTGCGAGCGCAACTCCTACCATCTCAAGGGGATCTTCGTGGATGACGAGTGGGCCCTGCTCACCGGCAACAACCTCAACCCCCGCGCCTGGGCGCTGGATCTGGAGAACGGCCTGCTGGTACACGATCGTCGCCACCTGCTGCGTCCCCAGTTCAATGCGGAGCGGGAGAACATCCTGACCAACACCAAGCGGATCAGCCACTTCGATCAGGTGGAACAGATCCAGGACTACCCGGAACAGGTGCGCAAGCTGCTGGGACGGATCCACCGGGTCAAGGCCCATTTGCTGCTTAAACGCATCATCTGACCTTGGGCGCCATGCGCCCGCACCTTGCCTGTTGGCAGCCGCACAAAGGCCTCCCGTTTTCGGCAGGCCTTTGTTATATCCGCCGTTTCCCCCGCCTTGACAGCCCTGCCAGCAGCAACTCGGCTTGCATCGGCCCCTCAACAACCCCTATCATCTGGACATATTTACAGTGTTTTCGGGCATCTAATTGATGAAATTGGATAAAATTCCTCTCGATAGCCTCAAGGGTGTCGGCAGCAAGATGCTGGAGAAGCTCGAGCGGCTGGGGCTGGCCACGGTACAGGATCTGCTGTTCCACCTTCCCTTGCGCTACGAGGACCGCACCCAGGTGTGGCCCATCAGCGATCTGCCGCCCGGCCTGCACGGCGCTGTCGAGGGCGAAATCCAGGACACTCAGCTGGTGATGGGGCGCCGCCGCATGATGGTCTGTCGCATCAGCGATGGCACCGGCACCCTCACCCTGCGCTTCTTCAACTTCACCGCCGCCCAGAAAAACAGTCTGGCGGCGGGCCGTCTGATCCGCTGTTTTGGCGAGGTGCGCCCCGGCAAATACGGGCTGGAGATGGCTCACCCCGAGTACAAGCTGCTCGGCGAGGAGCAGGCAGGCCAGACCGAAGAGGCGCTCACCCCCGTCTACCCGACCACCGAAGGGCTGCGCCAGCTCACCCTGCGCAACCTCACCGATCAGGCGCTGGCCCAGCTCGACCTCTACGGCGTCGAGGAGTTGCTGCCCGCTGGCCTCTATCCCCATCAGATTGAACTGGCCGCCGCCCTGAAGCTGCTGCATCGCCCGCCCCCCTCGGTAGCGCTGCCGCTGCTGGAAAGCGGCCAGCATCCGGCCCAGCAGCGGCTGGTACTGGAGGAGCTGCTGGCTCACAACCTCTCGGTACTCAAGGTGCGTGCTCAGGCGCAAACCCAGCTGGCCCGCGCCCTCAAACCTGCGCCTGCGCTGGTTGAACAGCTGCTCGGCGCCCTGCCGTTCAAGCCCACCGGCGCCCAGAGCCGGGTAGTAGCGGAGATAAGTAAGGATCTGCAACAAAGCCACCCCATGATGCGGCTGGTGCAGGGTGACGTAGGTTCCGGCAAGACCCTGGTCGCGGCGCTGGCCGCCCTGCAGGCTATCGGCAATGGCTGTCAGGTGGGCTTGATGGCGCCGACCGAGCTGCTGGCGGAACAACACGCCATCAACTTCGCCAAGTGGCTGGAGCCGCTCGGCATCGGAGTCGGCTGGCTGGCGGGCAAACAGAAAGGCAAGGCGCGGGAAGAGTCGCTGGCCGCCATCGCCGATGGCAGCGTCAAGATGGTGGTGGGCACCCACGCCATCTTTCAGGAGCAGGTAGTGTTCCAGCGCCTCGCCTTGGTCATCATCGATGAACAGCACAGATTCGGGGTGCATCAGCGCCTAGCCCTGCGCGAGAAAGGGGAGCGGGAAGGGGTGCATCCCCATCAACTCATCATGACCGCCACCCCGATCCCCCGCACCCTGGCGATGACCGCCTATGCCGACCTCGATACCTCGGTCATCGACGAACTGCCGCCGGGCCGAACCCCCATCACCACAGTCGCGCTGCCCGACAGCCGTCGCGGCGATGTAATCGAGCGGGTCAAACTCGCCTGCACCGAGGGCAAGCAGGCCTACTGGGTCTGCACCCTGATCGAGGAGTCGGAGGTGCTGGAGTGCCAGGCTGCCGAGGATACCGCTGCCGAGCTGCAGAACCTGTTGCCCGGTCTGCATATCGGGCTGGTGCACGGCCGGATGCGGCCGGTGGAGAAACAGCGGGTGATGGAGGAGTTCAAGGCAGGCATACTGCAACTGCTGGTCGCCACCACCGTCATCGAGGTGGGGGTGGATGTGCCCAACGCCAGCCTGATGATTATCGAGAACCCGGAACGGCTCGGGCTGGCGCAGTTGCACCAGCTGCGCGGCCGGGTTGGCCGGGGTGCGGTGGCCTCTCACTGCGTGCTGCTCTATCATGCCCCCTTGTCCAAAACGGCCCAGAGCCGGCTCGGGGTGCTGCGGGAGACCAACGACGGCTTCCTGATCGCCCAGCGCGATCTGGAACTGCGCGGCCCGGGGGAACTGCTCGGCACTCGCCAGACCGGTCTGGCCGACCTCAAGATCGCCGATCTGGTGCGGGATCAGCCGCTTATTCCGCAGGTGCAAAAGATGGCACGCTTCCTTATGGATAGGCATCCTAGTCATGTCGACCCCTTGATTCGCCGTTGGCTCGGCTTACGGGATCACTATTCCAATGCCTGATCGAGGTAGATGCAGAAGATGGGCACATCTCCTTATGGATAGGCATCCGAGTCATGTCGAACCCTTGATTCGCCGTTGGCTCGGTCTGCGAGACCACTACTCAAACGCCTGACAACCAATCCCAAAACAGGAGGAAAGCACTTATGAATTCCTGGCTACGCGGCCTGCTCTACACCTTCGCCTTCCTGCTGCTATTTGTCTGGGTTGCCCTCGGCCTGTTCGACGCCGAGCGCGCCAAAGGCCCCATCGCCAGCTGGATCAGCCAGCAGACCGGCGTGCCGGTCACCATAGGGCGGCTGGTATTCAACCCGCTTCACCCCTACACCCTGCTGGCGGAGCAGGTGCACTACGGCGATGCGGTCTCCCTCGACAAGATCTATCTGGAGATCGAGAGCATCGACTGGCTGAGCCGCGACGTGCGCATCGCCCATCTCGATCTGATTCGTCCCGCCATCAAGCTGCCGCTGCCCAACCAGCTGCCGAACCTGCCGGTGCACTCTCTCACCATCAGTGACAGCACCATAGACCGGCTCAGTCTGGAAAGCCCCGAGCTGACCCTGCGCGGTCTCAACGCCACCCTGAGCGACTGGGAGCTGATCGACCCGAAACGACAGCCACAGGCCAACCTGAGCCTCAATATCGGCCAGCTGGAGACTCCGCAGTTCACCTTCGCCCGTCTCAACCTGCAAGGACGGCTGGAAGGAGAAGTGCTGCGCACCGACAAGCTGGTGACCAACCTGTTCGACGGTCTGCTGGAGACCGGCATGGTGCTGGACTGGCCCGCTCGCACCCTGCAACTGCACGATCTCAAGGCGCGCGGCATGCGGGTGGAGCTGGGGGATCTGACACAGCAAGGCTTCCCGCAGCGCTTCCCGTTGCAAAGGGTGTCGCTGGATCGCGGTCAGCTGGACGGTGTCAGCCTCAACGACATCAATCAGGAGCTCTCCTTCAACAACTTCAGCGGCCAGCTCACCGCCTTCAACTGGCAGGCGGGCAGCCAGCCCACCGGCTATCTGAGCGGCACCCTGGGCGACATGGGCCGTGGCCTGTTCCAGCTGGAGGAGATCAAGGGCAAGCTCGCCTTCTCGCCCCAGCAGATCGACGGCGAACTGCAGGGCAAGGCCTATGAAGGGGAGTTCAATGTCGAGCTCTCCCTCGATAGCCAGCAGCAGAAGCTGACCCTGAAAGACGTGGCGCTGAGCGGCATGGATATCAGCCTGCCGCAGGGTTGGTGGCAGGATTGGCAGAGCTGGCGCCCGCAGCAGGTGGATATCCGCAAGCTGGCGTTCGACAAGCTCAAGGTGCTCTCCTTCGACGATACCCTGCCCCTGTCGCTGACCGGCTGGCAGCTCTATCTGAGCGATCTCGCCCTGCGCGATAACCAGCCCGGCCCGCTGCTCGGCCGCGCCCGCATCGAGAGCAAGTGGTTCGAGCTGGTGTGGGATGGCCTCAGTGCCCGTAACGGCGAGCTGGATGGGGAGCTGACCCCCAGCTCGTGGCAGTTGGGCAAACTCACCAGCTCGCTGCCGGATGAGGGCACCCTCAGCCTGAGTGGCCAGTGGGGCCGCGAGCCGGGCCAGAGCAGCCGCCTGCAGTTGCAGGCAACCAAGCTGGATCTGCAGCAGTGGGGCAAGATATTCCACTCTCCGGTCTCCTTCGCCGGCAAGGCGGATGTGAGTGCCGACCTGCAAGCCGAACAGGGCAAAACGGCGGGCGAGTGGCGCCAGACCCTGCAGGGCAGCTTTGCCCTCGATGCCGACGAGCCGTTCTGGGACAAGGTGAAGATAGATCCGCTGCTGGATGAGTGGTTCAAGGGGGCGACCCCGCCCACCCTGACGCCGGATCAGCTGTGGCAGGCGATGCAGGAGGGTGACACCCCCTTCTACCGCATCAAGCTGCAGGGCAAGATCGACAAGGGGCAACTACAAGTCGAGCAGGCGGGCGCCTCCACCATCACCCATCTGCTGGCGCTGCAAGGGGGGATCGATCTGGTCAACGAGCAGTGGCAGCTCGATCTGGGGATCCTCAATGGCAACCGCTGCGCCGAGCTGCTCGGCCAGTGGCGCGGGCCGCTGACGGAACCCACACTGGCCTGGAGCTTCCCGCAGAAGCAGGACGCCTGCGGCTGGGAAGTGGGAGTACGCTATCCGCCGCAAGGCAACAGCGCCCCGCTCTGGCGACCGGCTCCCGCAACGAAAGCCCAAAACCAGGCCCAAGTGCAGACCCAAACCGGGCAGACAAGCGACAGCCAGCAAGGGTAAAAACAGACAAGGCCTCATGATGAGGCCTTGTTGTTTGATGGGGAAACGACGCGGTTACTGGCCCGGACGGCGGGGCGGCTGCACCACGTAGTGACCGCAGAACTCCGCCGCCAGCTTGCTGCCGCTGAACAGCTGGATCTTGAGGCTGAAGGTGGCAGGCTCCCCCCGTTTGAGCGGCTGCAGCACGGCGGGCATCCCCTCGCGGGCCACCCGCGCCTCGGGCTCTTCATCGACCGGGCCATGATATTTGATGGTGCTCTCGGCCAGCACCGGCTCGCCCACCAGCCCCTCCTCTTTAAGCTGCAGCCAGATCAGCCCCCAGCCCGCCAGCACGCACTGGCTGTAGACACTGCCAGCGAACATGCTGCCATGCACGTTGAAGTTGGCCGCCAGATTGGCCTTGAGATGGAAGGTCTGGCCGTCGTAGTGGCTGATGTGCATCCCCATCTTCTCGCTGATGGGTACCCCGCGCGACCAGCGGGTGGTGAGATCCTGACACCACTCCGGCCGGTACTGGATAGTCTGCAACGGGCTCAGGGATTTGATCATCTGGCGATGGGGAATCCGGCCAAAGGAGACGGGGCCGCCCCCCACTTCGAGAAAGCCGCACTTGCGATAGAACTCCACCGCTTCCTGACGGGCGTTCATCACCAGCCGTTTCACCTTCTCGCTGCGGGCCAGCTCTTCGAGGTCCTCCACCATTTTGGCGCCCAGCCCCTGACCGCGATATTCGGGACGCAGCGCCATAAAGCGGATCTGCGCCTCGTCGCCGCCGATAAAGAGGCGGCCCACAGCGATGGGGGTGCCATCGGGTGCCAGCATCAGCCGGTGAATGGCGACCGTGTCGTATTCGTCCCGCTCGGAACCGACGGGCAGATTGAAGGGCTTACGCAGAAGCTCCCAGCGCAACTGGTAGTAGGCATCCAGCTCGGCGACTGTCTGAGGGGTGACTACCCGGTACATAGTTTCATCCTTGAGTTACACTGGTCGGAAACCATCTTGCCGTGCAAACTCATGGACTTCAATCTGCAAGCGTACCAAGCCGATCACTTGTTGCACCTCAGCGTCAAACCCCAGCGCCGCCTCACGGTACAGGAAAATGACCAGCACCGCTGGCTGGAGATAGACGGCGTGGTGCAATCCGCCATGTCGCTCGCCGACCCCGCGACCCTCTGTCTGCCCCATCAGCGGGTCATCGCCTGCCTGCTGCCGGAGCGGGCTGAGCAGATCCTCGAACTCGGGCTGGGTGGCGGCGATCTCACTCGCCATCTCTGCCAACGCTGGCCCGATGCCCGCCACGAGTGCGTCGACCTCGACGAAGAGGTGCTGACCGTTTATCAGCAGTTTTTCCAGCATCAGGAGAGCGATGAACGCGCCGCTCCGGCACTCCATCAGGCCGATGCCCTCGCCTTTCTCGAGCAGAGCGAACAGCAGTACGATCTCATCCTGCTCGATCTCTTCAGTCAGGATGGCAACCCGCTGCTGCTGTTTCAGGAGCGACTCTACCGGGCGCTGGCTCCCCGCCTCTGCGGCACGCTGGTGATCAACCTGCTGCCACGCACCGCGCTTGAGCTAACCCACGCCCTGACGCTGATCGAACAGTGGATTGGCCCGGCAACCCCCTATCCGGTAGCGGGGCTCATCAACGTGATCGTCCACGTCACACCGCGGGACGAAACATCCTCAGACCTGTAGCCAGAAGGTCGTCGGCCCCTCGTTGACCAGCGCCACCTTCATGTCGGCGGCAAAACGGCCGGTTTCGGTCGGGATGCCGCTGGCTGAAGCCTTGGCCACGAAGTAGTCATAGAGCCGCTCGGCCTCGCTCGGGTGAGCACCGCAGGAGAAGCTGGGACGCATCCCTCGCTTGGTATCCGCCGCCAGCGTGAATTGGGAGACAACCAGCAGACTGCCGCCGATCTGGCTGACATTCAGGTTCATCTTGCCCTCCTGATCCGGAAAGATGCGATAACCACTGACCCGATGCAGCAACTTGTCGGCCTTGGCCTCGTCATCCCCCTGCTCTACCCCGAGCAGTACCAGCAGCCCCTGACCGATGGCGCCGGTCACCTCCCCCTCGACAGTCACGCTGGCCTCGCTGACCCGCTGAATCAATGCAATCACATCCCTCTCCTTTGAAAACAGAACGACCGCCCCCTCGCAGGGGCGGTCGTCGATGCTACCAATAAACCGGTGGCCAAGGCGATGTCTTAGCCAAGCTCCTCACTCGCCGGTTTCTCGTATTCGCCGAGGCAAGCCGTAGTCTCAGCCCCCAGCAGCACCACCAGCCAACTCAAATAGACCCAGACAAACAGGATCGGGATGGTGGCCAGCGCGCCATAGATGGCCTGATAGGAGGGGAAGTTGGTGATGTAGATGGCAAAACCGCGCTTGGCCAATTCGAACAGGGTCGCCGCTACCAGCGCGCCGATAAAGGCGTGGATCAGCCGTACTTTGCAGTTCGGCACCACGGTATAGACCAGCAGGAAGGTGAGCACCGAGAAGAGGAACGGCAAACCGCGCAACAGCAGATAACCGATACCGAACAGGCTCTCGGCGCCAAACAGCCGCAACGAGAAGATGTAGGAGGAGATGGCGATACTGGCCCCGATAAGCACGGGCCCCAGGGTCAGGATCATCCAGTACATGGCAAACGCCTGCGCCAGCGGGCGGCCCTGGGTCGAACGCCAGATGTAGTTGAGGTTCTTGTCGATGGCGGAGATCAGCATCAACGCCACCACCACCAGCGCCCCGATCCCCACTGCCGTGGTGTTGGTGGCATTGGCGACGAAGCCGTCGATGTACTCCTTGAGCATGTCTCCCGCAGTCGGCACAAAGTTGTGGTAGACGAACTGCTCCATCGCCTGCTTGAGGCTCTGGAACACCGGGAAGGCGGACATCATGCCAAAGACCACGGCGATCATCGGCACCAGTGAAAGCAGGGTGACATAGGCCAGATAACCGGCGGTAACCGTCAATCTGTCCTGCTGGAAACGGCCCCAGACAAACTGGGCGAAGTGGCGACCATCATGGCGCAAGAAGGAGAGGGCGTGGGCCAAACGGCCGCTGACAGGCTGCTGCATCTTGATTCTCGTTAGCGTCATAGTGGCAATATTGTGTCAGAGGAGAGCGCTGTTTGACCACCTTTGAACCCGATTTGCCTCCATCTGCCCCAACCTGTCGCCCGGATGGCGTCTCTGGCTGTCGTCAGAAGCAGAAATCAAAACGGCCCCGCTATGGGGCCGTTTGCAACGCCGGATTACAGCATGTAGTCCGCGGGCAGCTCGATGCGGGCGACGCCGGAGGCCACCGCCGCCAGCGCCACGGCGCGGGCTACGCGCGGCAGCAGACGGGCATCCATCGGCTTGGGAATGACGTAATCCTTGCCGAAGGCGAGCTCGCTCACCCCGGCGGCGGTCAGCACCTCGGCTGGCACCGGCTCCTTGGCCAGCGCGCGGATCGCCTCGACCGCGGCAATCTTCATGGCATCGTTGATGCGGCTGGCGCGGGCGTCGAGGGCACCGCGGAAGATGAAGGGGAAGCAGAGCACGTTGTTGATCTGGTTCGGGTAGTCGGAGCGACCGGTACCCATGATGAGGTCGCTGCGTACGGCGTGGGCCAGCGCAGGCTTGATCTCCGGGTCCGGGTTGGAGCAGGCGAAGATCACCGGATTGGGCGCCATCAGGGCGACCGCTTCGGCGGGCAACACGTCGGGGCCTGAAACACCGACAAACACATCCGCCCCTTCGATGACATCCATCAGGGTGCGCAGCGGGGTCTCGTTGGCGAAACGCTGCTTGTACTTGTTGAGATCGCTGCGGCCGGTGTGAATCACCCCCTGACGATCCAGCATGAAGATGTTGTGCGCCCTGGCGCCGCACTTAATCAGCAGATCCATACAGGCGGTGGCGGCAGCCCCCGCCCCCATGCAGACGATGCGGCTGTCGCTGATGAGCTTGCCCTGGATCTCCAGCGCATTGAGCAGCCCGGCGGCGGTGACGATAGCGGTACCGTGCTGGTCATCATGGAACACCGGAATATCGCAGCGCGCGATCAGCGCCTCTTCAATCTCGAAACACTCCGGCGCCTTGATATCTTCCAGATTGATGCCACCGAAGGTATCGGCAATGGCCGCCACCGTGTCGATAAACTGCTGGCTGGTCTCGTGCTTCACCTCGATGTCGATGGCGTCGATACCGGCGAAGCGCTTGAACAGCAGGGCCTTGCCTTCCATCACCGGCTTGGAGGCGAGCGGCCCCAAATTGCCCAGCCCCAGAATGGCGGTGCCATTGGAGATGACGGCCACAAGGTTGCCCTTGCCGGTATAGCGGTAGGCATCGGCCGGGTTGGCAGCGATCTCGCGCACCGGCTCGGCAACACCCGGGCTGTAGGCCAGCGCCAGATCGCGGGCGGTTTCGGCAGGCTTGGTTAGGGCGATGGCAATTTTGCCCGGTACGGGCTGGGCGTGGTAATCGAGTGCTTCTTGACGCAGATCGGACATGGGGGACCCCGATGTGGTTGGTGCAAATGAGGTGCCGACAGGGGGCACACAGAAGGGCGGGGATCATAAAAGAAAGCGTTGAGCATGCCCAGCAGATCATGCTACTGCCAGCCAGATCAGACCAGTTATTTCAGCACCTTACCCCACTCACACCTACCACTTTAGTTATAGATCCTGCTGCGTGGGGTAAAAATGGCGCAAAAAGGGCGGCAAGTTGGCTTTGCCGCCCTTTCTGTCAGTGCTGTAGACCTGACTCAGTTGCCCAGATAGACCGGCAACAGATTTGCCATCGACAGGAAGTGGAACAGCGCGGTCGCCAATCCGAACAGGATCAGCAGCCAAGCCATCAGCTTGCCGCCTGGGGTGACGAAATGGGGGGTGACTTCGCCCCGCTCGGCCCGCGCCCGGGTGCGCAGCACCAGCAGTGCCGGGATAATGCAGGTCCAGATGGTGGCGGCGGCACCGGCATAGCCGATGGCCAGCAGGAAGCCAAACGGGAAGAGCAGGGAGAGCAGCAGCGGCGGCAGGAAGGTGACCGCCCAGGTCTTGCAGCGACCGGCGCGGCTGTTGTCGAACTTGAACAGATCAGCCAGATAGTCGAACACCCCGAGCCCCACCCCGATAAAGGAGGAGAGAATGGCCGCCATGGAGAAGCCGTTGATGGCGCTGGCCACCTTCTCCGATTCAATGACCCCGGAGAGGGCGGAGAGCAGCACGCTCACATCACCCCCCTTGGCAATCACGGGGGCAAAATCCTGACGGGGCAGGTTGCCGAAGATCCCCAGCAGCCAGAGCACGTAGAGCGCCAGCGCGATCAGGGTTCCCCCCAGAATGGCCCATCTGGCCTGCTGCTCGTTCTGGTAGTAGGCACGCAGGGAGGCCACCGAGTGGTGATAGCCGAACGAGGTGAGCGCTACCGGCAGCATCGCCATGGCATAGGGGGCGTAGCGGCTCTCGCTGCCCGCCAGATCGAGCAGGGTCGGCAGCTTGATACTGCCGAGCAGACCGGCCACACCGAGGGCGAAACTGAGGATCATAAAGGCGATCAGTACCACCGAAATACGGTCAACGGCGCGAGTCGAGTGCCACACCACCGCAGAGAAGAGCGCCACGAACAGCACGGATGCAAGCTTGCTGTCGATCCCCAGTATCCCCTGCAGGATGGCACCGGAGGAGGTGATATAGGCGTAAAGCAGAATGCCGCCAACAAAGTAGACCGAGAGGTTGTTGAGGAGATTGAGCTTCTCCCCCAGCAGCTCGCGAGTCACGGTATTGAAGGAGACCCGCATATCGTGGTGCTGGAAGGATTCCAGCAGCATCCAGCCGGAGAGGGTCATCATCACCATGGTGACGGTCAGCGCCAGCACCGACCAGAGGGTCCAGGCCCCCGCCCCCGAACTCGGCAGACCGAGCATACCGGCTCCCACGCAGACGCTGGCAATGATGCAGGCGCCCCCCAAAATTGACGGTTTTTTCTTCATAATCCCTTCTTTTTCTGACTGATTATCTATCCGCGGTAAACAAGACCGCGGCATGATGCCAGCCTTTGCCATGAGACGCCTACCACTATCTGCCATAACCGGGCATGGCCGCCGCATAAAAAGTGCCCCGAACGGGGCACTCTATCAGCGGGGATGGTGTGAAGAGGGGTTAATCCATCACCGGGATACCTGCCCTCGCCTCAGCCTGACGGGCGATGGCCTCGGTCATCCCCTGAAAGATAAAGAGGTGGAACGGCAGCATGGCGAGCCAGTAGGCCAACCCCCAGGCGCCCTGCGGGTGCCAGTGAGCGGTGACCCGGATGCGGGTCAACCCGGACTCCTCCGGCAGGATGTTGAACTCCAACCGCCCGACGCCCGGGGCCTTCATGTTGAACAAGAGATCGAGCCTGCGCCCCTCATCCACCCCGAGGATCTGCCAGGAGTCGAGCATGTCACCCTTCACGAAGCGATCTGGATTGGTGCGGCCACGGGTGCGGGCCGGGCCGCCGATCAGATGATCCATCCATTCGCGCACCACCCACAGCTCGTTCATGTAGAAGTAGCGCTGCTCACCCCCCAACTGCTGCAACACCTGCCACACCACCTCGGGAGAGGCGAGACAGATGGCCTCGCCGCTGGCGGTACGGTCATAGAAACCATATTCGGGATGGCGCCAGCGCAGGCCGAGCGGCGTCTCCTGCCCCTGCTGTTCGGCACCCAGCTTCTGCTCCAGCGCCAGACTCTCCGCCAGCGCCTCGTCGAAGCTGAGCAGAGTCTGTGGCAGCAGGGCCCGCAGCGGGCCATCATCGGCCGGAATATCGTGCTTGAGACCCCCCACCAGCGCCTTGGCCACCGGCTGCGGTACCGAAGTGACGAACTGCAGCCACCAGGCAGAGAGGCGCGGGCTCAGAAACGGGATGGGAATGATGGGGCAGCGCTTGCCGATATGGGCGGCGAACTTCTGCAACTGCTGCTGATAGCTGAGCAGCTCGGGGCCGACCGCATTGAAAATGCAGCCATCCACCTCGTCGGCTTCCACCAGCCCACCCAGATAGTGCAGCAGGTTGGACAGCGCAATCGGCGGCGTGCGCGAGCGCACCCATTTGGGCGTCACCATCATCGGCAGGTTGAACACCAGATCCCGCATCACCTCGAACGCCGCCGAACCGGGCCCGATGATGATGCCGGCGCGCAGCTCCACCGTCGGTACGCCGGATTCGCGAAACAGCTCGCCACAGTGGCGGCGGGAGTTGAGATGGCGGCTGTTGCACTGCTCGGGCTGGATCGCCCCGAGATAGATGATACGGCGCACCCCGGCAGCACGGGCGGCGGCAGCGAAGTTCTTTACCCCCTGCTGCTCCAACCGGTGAAAATCGGCCCCCGCCCCCATGGCATGTACCAGATAGAAGACGGTATCGATGCCCGCCAGCGCAGGCAGCAGTGTGATCGGCTTGAGGCTGTCGGCGAGGCGAAACTCCACCCCCTCAGGCAAGCGGCAGGGACGGCGCGCCCCGGCAATTACCCTGTAGCCCAGGGTTTGCAGGTGGGGCACCAGATAGGAACCGATATAGCCCGCCGCACCCATCACCAGACAGTTACGCATGCGTGCAACCCTCAACATCATTGATGCAAGGGGCGCCAGACAGGAATCCACCATAGCCCGCCACGTCCATCACCAGACAATTTCTCATGTAATTCTCCCTATCCTCACCGATGCCGCTTGTCAGCCAGCGTGCGCCGCGTTACCTGAAAATGTTCAACCACAGCGCCACCATCCAATCTCTTGCCATCCTGCCACGCCGCCACCTTGCAACCTAGTACTAACCACCTCCCTGATTAGTCCGATTTGGTGTTAAGCCCTGCTCATCAATTGGTCGATAACTGACCAGATGTATAGCGCCGAGGGCGATCATATGCGCATCGATCACTACGACCTCCAGGGGGAGGTGCAATACCGGCAACAACAGGCCCAGAGCCGCAAGGTGCGCAACCTCGGGCCAGTGCCACCCGCCGTCAATCCACCGGAGGACAACAACACGGCAGCGGCCGGCGAACGCAGCAGCACCCAGACCCTCACCAGCGCCCTGACGCTGCAAACCGCGAGGCAATCGGCCGCCAGCCAGCAGCACCTCCCGCCCCGCCCGCAGCGGACGTCGGCAAAGAGCAGGATGGTATTCCCGACGACGGGCTGGATAACCGCCAGCGACTGATCAAGCTGATGATTGATGCTATGCTGGGCCACGAAATCGAGCTGCCCAAGCCGATCAAGCCCACCGAAGAGGGGGGCGAAGGGGTGAACCAAGGAGAAGCCGCAGCTCAGGCCGCCGAGCCGGATCAACTGGTGGAGGTGACAGACACCCTGCTGCAACAGGAGCAGCTCAACGTGGTGGCATCGGCCAGCGTAGCGACTCGGGATGGTCAGACTATTCAGCTCGATCTCGGCTTTGTGCTCGACTGGCGCCAGCTGGAGGTGAGCCAGCGGCGCACTACCCTCAATGCCCTCAAGGATCCGCTGGTGCTGAGTCTGGATGGCAAGATTGCCGATCTGACCGAGGCACGGGTCACTTTCGATATTGATCAGGATGGCAAAGAGGATAGCCTGCCGGGCTTGAGTGAAGGCAGCGGCTTTGTGGCGCTGGATCGCAATGGCAACGACACCATAGACGATGGGGGCGAGCTGTTTGGTGCTCGCTCCGGCAATGGCTTCGGCGAGTTGGCCACCCTGGATGAGGATGGCAACGGGGTGCTGGATGAGGGGGATAGCCAGTTTTCAGCCCTGCAGTTCTGGCATCCGGAGCACGCACCTATCGCGCTGGTCGAACTGGGGATCGGCGCCATCCTGCTACGCCCCCTCGACACCCCCTTCAACCATCTGGGGGAGAGCGGCACTCAGGGGGTGCTGCGCCAATCCGGCCTCTATCTCACCGAACAGGGTAAAGGAGGCTGGGTGCAGCAGATCGATCTGCGGGTCTGAGCCCGGCACCCGCATGGCAAACCTGGTCGCTGACGAGGCCCGTCAGCGACCAGAACCTGACTCAGTTCAGCTCGGTGGGGTCAATATCGAGGCTCCAGCGTACCCGCTTGGTCTCGGGCCATCCCTCCAGCTCCTTCACCGCCCAATCGAGCAGTTGGGCCAGTGGCGCCCGGTTCGGCCCCTGCACCAGCAACTGCATGCGGAACTTGCCCGCCTTGCGCTCCATGAAGCCGCTGATGGGCCCCAGCACCTGAACGTGGGGATAGCGGGCGCTGCGCAGGGTATCGGCGAGGCGGGCGAGGAACAGCTGCACCTCGTCACGACCGTTGGCCTCGGCGCGGAACAGCCCCTGATAGCTGAACGGCGGTAGCCCCAACAGGCGGCGCTCTTTCAACGCCGTATCGGCGAAGTGGCCGTAACCATTCTGGGTCAGATCCTGCAGCAGGGCGTGCTCCGGATGATGGCTCTGCAGCACTACCAACCCGGGTTTGCTGGCGCGACCGGCACGGCCCGCCACCTGGGTGTAGAGCTGGGCCAGTTTCTCGGCGGCGCGAAAATCGGCGCTGAACAGGGCACCATCCACATCCAGCAGGCCCACTAGCGTCACATCCGGGAAGTGGTGGCCCTTGGCCAGCATCTGGGTGCCGATCAGGATCTTGTACTTACCCGCCTTGATGTCGCCGAGGTGAGTCTCCAGCTCCCCCTTGCGGCGGGTGTTGTCCCGATCGATGCGCACTACCGGATATTGCGGGAACACCGTGGTGAGCAGCTGTTCCAGCTGTTCGGTGCCCACTCCCGATCCGATCAGCTCGTTGCTGCCACATTCGGGGCAGTGGTGGGGCAAGGGGCGCACGCTGTCGCAATGATGGCAGTGCAGCCGTCGTCCGGCCTGATGCCAGGTGTACCAGGCATCGCAACGCTCACAGGCGGCGCTCCAGCCGCACTGGTGGCAAATCAGAGCCGGGGCATAGCCACGGCGGTTGAGAAACAGCATCACCTGATTGCCCGCCGCCAGATGCTCTGCCATCAGCTGCTCCAGCTGGGGCGAGAGCCCGGCCTGCAACCGCACGTTCTTGATATCCAGGATCACCTGACGGGCGGTCTGGGCGTTACCGGCACGGCGAGTCAGGGTGAGATGGTGATACTTACCGGTGCGGGCGTTGTGCAGCGTCTCCAGCGACGGGGTAGCAGAGCCAAGCAGGATGGGGATACCGGCACGATGAGCCCGCATCACCGCCAGATCCCGCGCGTGGTAGCGAAAACCGTCCTGCTGCTTGAAAGAGCCGTCGTGCTCTTCGTCGATGATGATGATGCCGAGGTTGTGAAACGGGGTGAACACCGCGGAGCGGGTGCCGATCAGGATGGCGGCGCCGCCGTCGCGGCAGGCGAGCCAGGCATCGAGCCGCTCCCTGTCGTTCATGGCGGAGTTCATCGCCACCACCGGCACATTGAAGCGGCGGCGGAATCGATTGATGGTCTGCGGGGTGAGACCGATCTCCGGCACCATCACCAGCGCCTGCTTGCCCGCCTTGAGCAACGGCTCGAGGATGCTTAAATACACCTCGGTTTTGCCGGAACCTGTGATGCCATCGAGCAGGAAGGCGCCGAACTTGTCGCTCTGGCTGGTAACGGCAGAGACGGCCAACGCCTGCTCGCCATTGAGGCGCAGCCCCTCCCCCGGCTCAAAGCGGGCAGCCCAATCGCCATCGTGGCTCGGCTCCAGCGAACGCTTCTCCAGCAGCCCCTTCTTCTCCAGCGCGGTGAGAGCTGCGCTCTGGATCTCCTCCTGCTTGAGAGCGGAAGGTGTCTGCGGCCCCTTGCGCAGCAAGGCGAGCGCTTGCTGCTGCTTGGCCGCCCGCTTGAGCTCGTTAAGGTCGATGGCCATGCCGGCCTCGGTAGCAAACCAGAACTCCAGCTCCCGATAGGCGGCTGGCTCCCCCTTGCGCACCAGCACTGGCAGGGCGTGAGGCAACACCTCACCCAGCGGATGCTGGTAGTAGCTGGCGCTCCAGTTCATCAGCGCCAAAATATCCGGCCCCAGCACCGGCGTCGCATCGAGTACTCGCTTGATGGGCTTGAGCTTGTTGCGGGGCACCTGGCTGTCGACCGGATGTTCCACCACCAGCCCGACCAGGGTCTGGGGGCCGAAAGGGATCTCGACCCGGCAACCGGGGGCAGGTAACGGCAGGGGAGAGAGATAGTCGAAGTGACGGCGTAACGGTACCGGGACAGCGACACGAACCAGATCCAGCGTTTGGGAAGAATTCACCAGGGGTTGCCTATTTTTTCTGCGAAGCCACTTGCCTGATCTCAGGCATTTCCTATATTATTCGCAGCCTTTGAAACTGTGTTCAACAATCGTGTGGTGTCCGACAAGAGATCGGATGGCGACACGGCCTATTAATTGAGGTTGTCCATGAAAGCTGGTATCCATCCTGACTACGTAGCCATCACCGCCAAGTGCTCTTGCGGTAACGTCATCAACACTTTCTCTACCATCGGTAAAGATCTGAACCTGGACGTGTGCTCCGAGTGCCACCCGTTCTACACCGGCAAGCAGAAAGAAGTTTCTAGCGGCGGCCGCGTAGACAAGTTCAACAAGCGTTTCGGTGCGATGACCACCAAGAAGTAATTTTACTTCTGAAGAATTCTGAAAAAGGCGCCCAATGGGCGCCTTTTTTACGATCCCTGTTTTTCATCCTTCATGTTCCCGCAGCCAGACGCACTCTCCCCTACTGGCCAAACCCTTTGGAACGACGCAAATAGACATACCCCTCACCCGGGCTGCCCCAACGCGGACTCCCTGCGTTGTCATAGGCGCGATCCAGCAATCTGACGCTGTCGGGGCCAATCCAGATATGCTGCACCAGCGTCGTGGCACCACCAAAATCGGTGGAGCAGTGGCCCACCCGGGTGTGGCCGGCATATTCGCCGGAGGGAGTGCGTGTCAGCCAGATCTCGCATCCGTGGCGCAAGGAGAGCTGCTGCGGGGTCAGGCTGTCGAGCAGGGCGGGATCATGCCAGGCACCGGCAAAATCGGTGGCACGGGGCATGGTCAGTTCGGCCATCAGGATCCGCCCGTCAGGGGCGGGTGAGAAGCGATAAATACGCTGGCGAAAGGGGCGGATGGAGCGCATGCTCAGATACTGCTCGGCATAGACCCAGCGATAGCCCTGATAGCCGGGCCAGATCTCCATCAAGCGCAGCTCGGCACTGGTAAAGCGGCTGTCGTAACTGGCCTGCTCCCGGCTCGTAAAGGCCCCGTTGAACCAGCTGAGTAGCGGCTCCATACCGGGCTTGAGTGGGGTAGCCTGAGGCGCCGATCCTGCCAACACCAGACAGGAACAGAGCAGCCCGAATACGGCCACCAGCAACTTTGCCATCGAATCCTTCCGAATCATCATAGTGGCGGCGATTATATGAGCGAATTTCCCCAATAACAGCCATTACGATCAAATCATTGCCACTCTGGTGCAAAAACCTCATAAGGATGCCAGTCCGCTCACTAAACCCGATATTTTGCCACCGCCTTGTTGAGCAGCTGGGCCTGCTCGTTGAGGCCCTCGCTGGATCTCGCATTTTCCTCTGCCATGATGCTCGACTCCTGGGCGATGTCGCGGATGTTGTTGACGTTGCGGTTCACCTCGTTGGCCACCAGACTCTGCTGTTCGATAGCCGCAGCAATCTGGGTGCTCATGTCCATGATGTTGGTAACATCCTGAGTGATCTGCCCCAGCAACTCCCCTGCGGTACTGGCCTGATCCGAGCTGCGGTTGCCCTGCTCGCGGCAGGTCGCCATCACCTCGACGATGCTGCCGGTCTGTTTCTGCAGCGAGCTGATGATGCCGGCGATCTCCTGGGTCGATTTTTGGGTACGGATGGCCAGATTGCGCACCTCATCGGCCACCACCGCAAAACCACGTCCCTGATCCCCTGCCCGAGCTGCTTCGATGGCTGCGTTGAGGGCCAGCAGGTTGGTCTGCTCGGCAATGCCGCGGATCACGTCAAGCACGGAGCCGATGGTCTCGCTCTCTTTTTGCAGCTGGCTTACCTCGCGGGATGAACTCTCCAGATTGCCTGCCAGCGAGCGGATCTGCTCGACAGTATTCTCGACCGCAGTCCGCCCCTCCATCGCCTTGTTGTTGGTCGCCTGCGCATTGTTGGCCGCCTGCTCGGTGTTGCGGGCGATCTCTTCGATGGTGGAGCCCATCTCGGTGGACGCGGTCGCCACCATGTCGGTCTCCTGCAGCTGGCGCGCCGCCCCTTCGCTGGTGCGTTTGACGTTGGCCGAGAGGTGATCCGCCGCTTCGGTCAGGGTGTGCACGCTCTGCTTCACATCGCCAATCAGGTTGCGAAACCCGCCCAGCATCACGTCGAGATTGCCTGCCAGCTGGGCCATTTCATCTGCCCCGCGCAGCTCTATCTTCAGGCGCAGGTCATTATCCTGGCGAATGCGGTTGACGGTATCATTCACCTGAGTAATGGGACGGTCGATGCTGCGCCCCAGCAACACGCTCATGATGCCGATCAGCACCACAATCACCCCGCCACAGACCAGCATCAGGCTGTTGAGGCGAGCGCTCTGCCGCTCCAGCTCAGCGACAATGTGCTGATCGACGGCGGCAAACCCCTGTTCGGTCTGATGCACCAGATCCCGCATCTGGTTGCGCAGCCCCTCATCCTCTTTCAGCCCCAGTACCTGCATCCCCTGCACCAGCGCCACAAAGTCCTGCCGGTACTGCTTGCTGGCCTGCTCCAACCTGCCGCGATCCCCCTCCGGCAAAGTGGCAAGGCTATCCTGAAAACTCTTGTGCAAGGTCTCGAAACGCTCCAGATACTGGATATCGGAACGCAGCATGAAGTCTTTCTCCGCCCGCCTCAGCTGCAACATGGTGATGAGTAGCCCCTGCTGATCCAGCTGCTTGAGCCCATTCTCCACCTCATGCACCGCCGCCCGCAGCTTGCCATAGAGCCCCTCCTCCGGCCCCAGACCAATCTTCTGCTGCTGGGCCACCAGATCGTTGAAGGCCTTGCCATAGCCGCTGATCTGCTGATCCAGTCTGGTCAGCTCCCCCTCGACGGCCGCCAGATTGTCATCGGTCACCAGCTCCCGGTTATGCTGGTGAAAGTCTGAGAGCCCCTGATTGAAGCGCTCGACGAAGGTCATATCCTTGCGGATCAGAAAATCCTTCTCGGCCCGCCGCAGGTTGAGCATGGCGATCTCCAGCTGGTCGATATTGCGCTGGGCTTCGGTCAGGTGACGGTGCACCTGGCTGGAGTAGATAAACAGGCCGCTCAGTACCAGCATGGCAACGGCAACCAGCACGGTATTCAGGATCAACTTATGACGGATAAGCACGATAGACCTCTCGCAAACTGGCAGTGAACTGCATTGAGCTTATGCAGAAAAGCGGCGACAGGTGATCTGTGCAAGGAATATTCATTGAAATGCCACACCCACTCCTTATACTGGTTGCACCTGTTTCCAGCCGTGGATTTGACACTATGGAATACAATACTTCTGAACTGTGCGACATCTATCAGGACATGGTGGATGTGCTTGAACCCATGCTCTGCTCCTTCGGCGGCCGCGCCTCTTTCGGCGGCGTCATCACCACCGTCAAATGCTTCGAATCGAATGGCCTGATCCGTGAACTCGTCAAAGAGAACGGACTGGGACGCGTCTTGCTGATCGATGGCGGTGGCTCCATGCGCCGCGCTCTGATCGACAGCGACATCGCCACAACAGCAGCAGAGAACGATTGGGAAGGGATTGTCTGCTACGGCTGCGTCCGCGAAGTCGATATTCTGGAAGATCTGGATATCGGCATTCAGGCACTGGCAGCCATTCCGGTCGGTGCCGACAGCAAGGATGTGGGGGAGACCGATCTGCCGGTCAACTTCGGTGGCGTGACCTTCCTGCCTGACGACCACCTCTACGCCGATACCACAGGGGTGATCCTCTCCCCCGAGGCACTCGATATCGAGTAAGCCACAGACAGCGTGACGACGGGAGCCTTGGCTCCCGTTTTTTATGCCTGCAACTTGCTGAAAAATGACAAAAAAAGAGGGCCAGATAAACTGGCCCTTAACTGGAAGCAATGTGAGCAATGTCGTGCCTTCACAAGAAGTCCATCACGTTGGAACGAATGAAGTCTTTCCCGGAAAACAAGTTAACAATAATCATTCTCATTTAACTAGGCAAGCGCTATTTGCAGAAAGTGCAAAAAAATTGACCACCGCGAAGGGTGGTCAATCTGGTCAGGCTTGCCGGGTGGCCGTTTGCAGGCTGGATAATCCGGCCTCGCCCACCAGCTTGCGGCTGAGGTAGCGCAACAAGACACCGTAGAGCGGCACGAACAAACCAAGGCTTATCAGCAACTTGAATACGTAATCGACGGTTGCGATCTCGACCCAGTGCTCTGCCATGAAAGGATCTGTGGTGCGCCAGAAGGCCACACTGAAGAAAGCGATGGTATCAACCAGATTACCGAACAGGGTGGAGGCCGCAGGTGCAATCCACCACTGCTTGAGCAGACGCAGGCGGTTGAACACCACCACATCCATGAACTGCCCTACCAGATAGGCCATAAAGCTGGCCAGCGCGATACGCGCCACGAACAGGTTGAATTCGGCCAGATGACCAACGCCCTGGAAGCTCCCTTCGAAGAAGAGCACGGAGAGCGCATAGGAGACCGCCAGTGCTGGCAGCATCACGGTCTGGATAATCTTGCGCGCCAGACCGGCACCGAAGATCCGCACTGTCAAGTCGGTCGCCAGGAAGATAAACGGGAAGCTGAACGCACCCCAGGTGGTGTGGAAGCCAAACACGGTGATCGGCAGCTGCACCAGATAGTTGCTGCTGGCAATGATCAGGATGTGGAACAACGATAGGCGAACGAGCGCCGTTTGGTACTGCGCAGGGGTCAGATTCATCTTGTGACCTTTTTGGTTAATGGGGTTAGGGAACCCATATCGCCACCATTGGCGATAATCGAGGGGCGAGATTATACGCCCCCAAACCGATAGTTCAATCTTTATGCGATTAGGCTCATCCAGGTTGGCCTGCGGCAGAGCAGGCCTTGTGGGCGATAGTCACACCTTGTGCTGTCTGGCGAGCCAGAGCAGCGCCTCCCGATCCGCCGGGCGTACCGCCTCCAGCCAGCAGCCGCTGTAATGTTCGTACTCCAGCCGAAACTGGCTTCCTTCAAACTCCAGCAACCAGCTATGGCGGTCGGCCCCCGCATCCTGCTCGAGCGGCTGCAGCTCCCACTCTCGCAGCAAGGCCTGCGCCAACAGCGGAAACGTGTCCCAGTCGAGCGCCGGACAATCCAGCGTCACCACGCCAGCTTCGTTATCTACCTGTTTGATTTGCCAACTCATTCCCTGTCTCTCAGCTGCTGCAGGAGAGCTCACCACCGCAATACCATGCCGGAGTCGGGGTGGCGAGATCCTCATATTCGGGTTGTTCATCATAGGGGCGCTGCAAGGCGGCGAACAGCCGCTCGAAAGGCCGCATATCCCCTGCGTCGGCGGCGTCGATCACCTGCTGGGCCAGCGCATTGCGCAGCACATACTTGGGATTGATGGCATCCATCTGCGCCTTGCGCACGGCATCCTCGCTTCCTTCGCGCATTAGCCGCGCCCGATAGCGCTCCAGCCACTCCTGCCAAACACCAGGTTCAGACAACAGGGCCAGCAGAGACGCAGGCCACGCCCCCTCTTGCGTTACCTCACCGAGACGACGAAGGAACAGGTGGTAATCCACCTTGTGGGCCGCCAGCAACCGGAACAACTCGCGGAACAGCGCCGGGTCATCCTCCTCCCACACCGCCAGCCCGAGTTTGGCCCGCATCAGTTCGGAGTAGTGCAGCATCAGCTGCTGCTCGTACTGGGCCAACGCAGCAGCCAGCGCATCACCGTCTACATGGCCAGCCAGCGCCTGCGCCAGCTTTTGCAAATTCCAGTAACCGACCGCGGGCTGCTGATCCAGCGCGTAGCGGCCCGCAGGGTCCGAGTGGTTGCAGACAAAATCGGGCACGTAAGCATCGATAAAGCCGTATGGCCCGTAATCCAGCGTCAAGCCGAGCAGCGACATGTTGTCGGTATTCATTACCCCGTGACAGAAGCCCGCCGCCTGCCATTTGGCAATCAGCCGCGCGGTGCGGCGCACCACTTCGGCAAACAGTTCGGCGCCATTCTCCAACTCGGGGAAGTGGTGGCGCAGCAGATAGTCGATGAGTGGCGGGATCTTCTCCCCCTGCCCGCTCCAGGCGAAATACTCGATATGACCGAAGCGCAGATGGCTGGGGGCGGTACGCAGCACGGTCGCCCCGGTCTCCACCTGCTCGCGATAAACAGGCTCCTGACTCCCCACCAATACCAGCGCCCGCGTGGTCGGGATGCCGAGGGCATGGAGCGCCTCGGAGGCGAGATATTCGCGGATGCTGGAGCGCAGCACGGCGCGGCCGTCGCCAAAGCGGGAAAACGGCGTCTTTCCTGCACCCTTCAGGTGCAGATCCCAGCGCTGACCATCAGGCGCCTGCTGCTCACCCAATAGCAGCGCGCGGCCATCCCCAAGCCGGGGGCTATAACCCCCGAACTGATGGCCGGCATAGACCTGCGCTACCGGCTGCATACCGGGCAGCACTTTTCCCTCGCCACAACAGGCGATCCAGTCAGCCTCGCTGACGCCTCCAAATCCCAGCTTATCCAGCAAAATCCGGTTGAGATGAAGCAACCGGGGTTGCTGCAGCGGCTGGGGGACCACGGGTTCACAGGCCCAAGGCAGCTCGGTCGCAAAAGTGTTGATCAACTTCATGGTTGTGCCATTCGTCCCTGCGTATGCTCGTGTCACTCTTTATACTGCCGTCAGCCATGCTTGCGCTAACTGGCGACCATCATTTTTCAATTCAAGGAGAAGAAGATGCAAAAATGGGTATATGCCCTGCCCTTGCTGGCACTGGCGTGGGGTCATCAGGCCAAGGCTGCAGATATCGAGGCAGGCAAAGCCAAGGCGGCGGTCTGTGCCGCCTGTCACGGCGTAGAAGGCAAGGCGATGATCCCCAACTATCCCCATCTGGCGGGTCAGAATGCCGCCTATCTGGTGAAACAGTTGAAAGCGTTCAAGGATGGCACTCGCAAAGAGCCCTTGATGGACCCCTTCATGGCGCCGCTGACCGATGCGGATATCGACAATCTGGCGGCCTTCTACGCCAGCCTGAAATAACCTCGCGTCTGACCCCAGGTTCTTCCGAGCCGCGCTTACCCTGGTCGATTAGGCTGCCTAATCGACCCTAACGACGGCAGTAGTCGATGATCAGGTTCATAAAGGCTTCGCCAAAGCGCTCCAGCTTGCGGTGACCGACACCGTTGATAGCCAGCATCTCGTCTTCGGTCATCGGCATCAGTTGAGCCATCTCAACCAGGGTCGCATCGTTGAACACCACGTAGGGCGGCACCTCTTCATCCTCGGCAATCTGCTTGCGCAGACCGCGCAGCTCCTTGAACAACCGCTTGTCATAGTTGGCATTGTCGAGCAGACCGTTGCGCTTCTCCTTGCGGCTGGAGATAGGCTGCAGGCGGGGTACCGCCAGTTCCAGCTTCACCTCGCCACGCAGCACGGGGCGGGCCGCTTCGGTCAGCTGCAGCACCAGATTGCGGGTGATGTTCTGGGTCAGCAGCCCCTTGTGGATCAGCTGGCGGATCACGCTCATCCAGTATTCGTGGCTCTGATCCTTGCCGATGCCGTAGGTCGAGAGCTTGTCGTGGCCGTGATCCTTGATACGCTGGTTCAGCGACCCGCGCAGCACCTCCACCACATAGCCCACACCGAAATTCTGCCCCACCCGCCAGACGCAGGAGAGCGCCTTCTGGGCATCTTCGGTGCCGTCATAGCTCTTGGGCGGATCGAGACAGATATCGCAGTTGCCGCACGGCTTGTCGTTGTACTCGCCAAAATAGTTGAGCAGCACCTGACGGCGGCAAGTCTGCGCCTCGGCAAAGGCCGCCATCACGTTGAGCTTGTACTGCTCCACCTGCAACTGCTGCGGGTTCTCGATGTTGTCGAGCAGGCGGCGTACCCGGCCGATATCGGCAGGATCGTAGAGCAGCAGCGCCTCGGCAGGGGTGCCATCACGACCGGCACGACCGGTCTCCTGATAGTAGGATTCGATGTTCTTCGGGATGTCGTAGTGCACCACGAAGCGCACGTTGGGCTTGTCGATGCCCATGCCGAACGCCACCGTCGCCACCACGATCTCGACATCATCCTTGAGGAAGGCATCCTGGGTCTGCTGGCGTTGCTCGAGCGGCAGCCCTGCATGATAGGGCGCCGCCTTGCAGCCGTGGCGGGAGAGGCGCTCGGCCACCTCCTCCACCCGATTGCGGCTGGAGCAGTAGACGATGCCGCAGTTGCCCTTCTGGCTCTGCACGTAACGCAGCAACTGCTCGGCCGCCTTGAACTTCTCCACCAGGCTGTAACGGATATTGGGGCGATCGAAGCTGGCGGTGTGAATGAAGGGATCGTTGAGCTCCAACCGGTGCAGCATGTCGCTGCGGGTCGCCTCGTCGGCAGTGGCGGTCAGTGCTACCACCGGCACCTGCGGGAACCACTGCTTGAGTCGCCCCAGCGCCGCATACTCAGGCCGGAAATCGTGGCCCCACTGGGAGACACAGTGCGCCTCGTCGATGGCGAACAGCCCGAGCGGCAGTTCGGCCAGCCGATCCATAAACTCGTGCTGCAACAGTCGCTCGGGGGAGACATAGACCAACTTGATCTCGCCACGGCGCATGGCGGCGAAGTTCTGAATCATCTCCTCCCGACTGAGGGCCGAGTTGATGTAGACCGCCGCCACACCGTTGGCGCGCAGGCTGTCGACCTGATCCTTCATCAGGGAGATCAGTGGAGAGACCACCACACCGAGCCCGGGCCGCAGCAGTGCCGGGATCTGGTAGCAGAGCGACTTGCCACCACCGGTGGGCTTGAGCACCAGCGCATCGCGCCCCGCGACGATCTGGTCGATGATTTCGAGCTGACCCGGCCGAAACTGCTGATAGCCGAAGACCGCCTGCAGCAGGGCAAGCGGACTCTCTGGCTGAGGATCTGGCAGGGTTTCGGCAATCGCGGTCATGGGCTCTCCTTTGGGGTCGCCATTCTAAAGCAGCCGCCGCCCACAATAAACCTGCCATTGCGACTGTTAAGGAACTGTTGCAGACTGGCTGGAGTTTTTACTCGGCTTTGATGACAAGGATTGGGATCAGAGAATGAAACAGATGCTCAAGAAGATGGCGCTCAGTGGCATTGCCAACCTGTTTGCCGAGAAGATGCCGTTCAACAAGCTGATCGGCATGCAAGTGACCCACTACGACTTCGACAAGGTGGAGCTGCGCATCAAGATGGATGAGAAGCTGATCGGCAACCCCTTCCACAACATCCTGCATGGCGGCGTCACCGCCACGCTGCTGGATGTGGCGGGCGGCATGATCGTCGCCGCCTCCTGCATCGACGAGCTGGAGGAGTTCTCCCCCAGCTATCTCAAGGAGCGCTTCGCCCGCCTCGGCACCATAGATCTGCGGGTGGATTACCTGCGGCCGGGGCGCGGCAACGAGTTTATCGCCACCGCCCACATCATCCGGGCTGGCAGCAAGGTGGCCGTCGCCCGGATGGAGCTGCACAACGAAGAGGGCACCCACATCGCCTTCGGCACTGGTACCTATCTGGTAGGTTGAACCAAGTTAGTGCATAAAAACCACGCGGCTAATCCACTTTTAATCATTAGATTCCTTACCCCCTCGGGCCGAACAAGGTCCATACTGATAGTCGGGATTGTGTGCAGAGGGAGGATTGCAGGCGATGAGTGCGAAACTGGCCATCAAACCATCCAGAGCCTTGTTGACACAGCTCGAGTCCATGCTCGACGAGGTGCAGACACCCGAGTGTCGCCACTGGTTGGAACAGGAGCTTGAGGGGTATTCTCTCTCCTCACCCCTGCCTTGGTATCGCATCGTTCCCTGTCGGCAACGCGGTCACTTTCTGGATCTGAAAACGGGAAAATATTTGACCTGTCACATCAACAGTCAAACGCTATGCCAACGCGATCTGGCCCAAATTCAGTTCATTTATGCCCGTGAACCCGCCGCCCACTATTTACTGCAACGCAATTCCGGTATTGAACCTTGGCCAGAACAGCTGCTGGAAGATTATCAGGAGCAGTTGATCCCCGGCCATTTATGCCTGCAAGCCTGGCATGAGCCCGTGATTTCATTACGTGCACAACTGATGGAGGGAATAGAGCATTTCATTAGTGAGTACCCCAAGCACGCGGCCTTGCTGCCTCAACACAGTTTCAAGGCTTTGCGGCATCAGCACTGGCATATCTGAGTAAGCGCCTGGCGCGCAAGGAGGGCACCATAGACAAGACCCATAGCGAGATTGCCACAATCTAGAGTGCCGGAGTCAGAATCAGACTCCACCGATGGGCCACCGAGCGGTGGCCCTTTTAATGTCTGTGGGCTTGCTTCGACCCTGCATACATCAAGTCAGATCACTTGGCCAGGTAACAGGTCAGCAGCTAATGAAAAACCTAGTAACTGGAAGGAAAATGCAAAAAGGCCGCTCTATTGAGCGGCCTTTTCAAATTTGGTCGGTGTGAGAGGATTCGAACCTCCGACCCCTTCGTCCCGAACGAAGTGCGCTACCAAGCTGCGCTACACACCGATGTCTGCGGGACGGGAATTTACCGAAAGCCCAGACCCGACACAAGCCTTTTTTGCATTTGGCAGGAAAAAAAGTGTCGTTCGCTCAACTATTCAGCACTCTTTTTATCCGTTTACCGGGCTGCAGCCAGCTGGTGACATTCCGGTAACCGGCCGTCAGGCCAGGCGCAGGGAGGCTGGCCCCAGCAGACGGCGCTGCCAGTCAGCCACAGTGCCATGCTCCAGCCAGTCGGCTGCATGCTGGCGCCAGTTGGGGGAGAGGGCCGGATTCTCCAGCAACAGCAGCAAGTCAGTCTCGTTGCGCACCTGATTGAACAGGATATCAGCCGTACGCTTCACCGTCAGCTCTGGGTAAGGCCTGTCCACCAGCTCCATGGCCGACTCCGGCGACACCATCCCCTCCTCCAGCACCCGCAGCAGCCAGCCACAACGGCCATTCAGTTGCATCACCAGGGACATCTGGCCATAGCCAAAGCGCTGGTTGAGCTTGAAGCAGGGGGATCTTGGCTGACTTATCTGGATCAGCGCCTCGTCGAGTCGATAGACATCGCCAATGCAGGCTTGCGCCTCGGTCAGCCCGATACCGGAGAGGTTCTCGCCAAAGGCGGCAGGTCGCCAGGGTGTACGTGGCGCAGGCAAGTCCAGCGCGGTTTGCCAGGTCTGCCACCAGATATAGTGATCGGCAGAATAGTAGTGGAGCGCCCGATCCGGGCCACCGTGGTGGCGCTGGTCACACTGTTCATCCCCTTCCAGACCGGCAAAGGTACAGCGAACTGGTGCAGAGATCGGTTGCTTGTGAATAGCGCTGGTGAGGCCGGGCACCAGCTCGGTGCCACGACCACTAAAAAGGGAGATCCGCATACTCATCCTCCAGGTTGACGAGAGTAGGCGGATCTTATCATGGCGTCAGACGACGGCCTGCATCTGGGTGGTCATGGCGATCTCGGCACGACGGCGCTTCTCCGCCCTGGCCATCAGATACCAGCTGCCGAAGGTAAAGAGCGATACCGACAGCAGGATCAGGCTGGCCACCGCGTTGATCTCGGGTTTAACCCCGAGCCGCACCGCCGAGAAGACCTCCATCGGCAAGGTAGTGGAGCCCGGGCCGGAGACGAAGCTCGCCAGCACCAGATCATCCAGCGACAGGGCGAACGACATCATGCCGCCTGCGGCCAGCGAGGGGGCGATCATCGGGATGGTGATCAGGAAGAACACCTTCCACGGCTTGGCGCCAAGATCCATCGCCGCCTCCTCGATGGAGAGATCCAGCTCCCGCAACCGCGCCGACACCACGATCGCCACATAGGCGGTACAGAAGGTGGTGTGGGCGATCCAGATGGTCAGCATGCCCCGCTCGGCGGGCCAGCCCACCAGCTGGGCCATCGCTACGAACAGCAGCAGCAGCGACAGACCGGTGATCACCTCGGGCATCACCAGCGGCGCCGTCACCATGCCACCGAACAGGGTGCGACCACGGAAGTGGGGAATTCGGGTCAGCACGAAGGCCGCCACCGTCCCCAGCGCCACCGCGGCGATCGCGGTGTAGAAGGCGATCTCCAGCGAGCGGAACACAGACCCGATCAGCTGCTTGTTATCGAGCAGGCCGAAATACCACTTGAGCGACCACCCGCCCCACACCGTCACCAGCTTGGAGGCGTTGAAGGAGTAGATCACCATGATGATCATGGGCAGGTAGATAAACAGCAGCCCAAGCCAGAGCATCAGCTTGGCAAAACCGAAACGTCTCATCATGCCTTGCCCTCCAGCTCTTTGGCCTGGTTACGGTTGAAGAGGATGATCGGAATGATCAGCACCGCCAGCATCACTACCGCCAGCGCAGAGGCAACCGGCCAGTCGCGGTTGTTGAAGAACTCCTGCCACAGCACCTTGCCGATCATCAGGGTCTCCGGGCCGCCCAGCATTTCCGGAATAACGAACTCTCCCACCACCGGAATGAACACCAGCATGCAGCCGGCGATGATGCCGTTCTTGGAGAGCGGCACCGTGATCTGCCAGAACCGGGTCAGGTTGCGGGCCCCCAGGTCGGAGGCGGCCTCCAGCAGGCTCTGGTCATGCTTGACCAGATTGGCGTAGAGCGGCAGCACCATGAAGGGCAGGTAGGAGTAAACGATGCCGATATAGACCGCCAGGTTGGTGTTGAGGATCTGCAGCGGTTCGTCGATCACCCCGATCCCCAGCAAGACGCTGTTGAGCAGGCCGTTGTTGCTGAGGATCCCCATCCATGCGTAGACCCGGATCAGAATGGCGGTCCAGGTCGGCATCATGATCAGCAGCAGCAGAACGGTCTGGGTCTCCTTGTTGGCCCGAGCGATGGAGTAGGCCATCGGATAGCCAATCAGCAGGCAGAGCAAAGTGCTGACGAAGGCCATCTTGAGGGAGCCCAGATAGGCTGCGATATAGAGCTCATCCTCTTGCAGCAGCAGGTAGTTGCCCATATTGAGCAGGATGGTGAGCTGATTGTCGGCCCAGCTCACCACGTCGGTGTAGGGCGGGATCGCCACATCCGCTTCCGCAAAACTGATCTTCACCACGATGACGAAGGGCAGCAGGAAGAAGAGAAACAGCCAGAAAAAGGGGATGCCAATCACCAGCCGGCGCCCCCCGACCCGCTTCAGTCGTTGCAAGAACTTCATGATTGCAGCACCACGCCGCTGTCATCTTCCCAGTAGAGGAACACCTGGTCATCCCAGGTTGGCCGCTTGCCGTGGCGTTCGGCATTGGCGATGAAAGCCTGAACGATTTTGCCCGAGGGCAGCTGGATGTGATAAACCGAGTGACCGCCCAGATAAGCGATGTCATAGACCTCACCCTTGGTCCAGTTGAAATCCGGGTGCTCGATCTCTTCCGGCTTTTGCAAACTCATCAGCAGTTTTTCCGGCCGCAGGGCGTAGGTCACCTTCTTGTTTTCGGCGCGGGAGCTGATGCCGTGGCCCACATAGATGGGCTGTTCCAAGTCGGCACAAGCGATGGTGGCGTGGTCCTGCTCATCCTCCACCAGCAGGCCGTCAAACAGGTTGACGTTGCCGATGAACTCGCACACCAGCCGACTGGCCGGGGTCTCGTAGATATCCATCGGGCTGCCGATCTGCTCGATGCAGCCGAGGTGCATGATGGCGATCCGCTCCGCCATGGTCATGGCCTCTTCCTGATCGTGGGTCACCATGACGCAGGTAACCCCGACCCGCTCGATGATCTCAACCAGCTCCAGCTGCATCTTGGAACGCAGCTTCTTGTCGAGCGCCCCCATGGGTTCATCCAGCAGCAACAGTTTGGGACGCTTGGCCAGGGAACGAGCCAACGCCACCCGCTGACGCTGGCCACCGGAAAGCTGATGTGGTTTGCGACGGGCATACTGGGTCATCTGCACCAGCTTGAGCATCTCCTCCACCCGGGCATCGATCTCGGCCTTGGGCAGGCCATCCTGCTTGAGGCCAAAGGCGATGTTCTGGGCCACCGTCATATGGGGGAACAGGGCGTAGGACTGGAACATCATGTTGATGGGGCGTTCATAGGGGGGCATGTCGGTGATGTCGACCCCGTCGAGGAACAGCCGCCCCTCGGTCGGGCGCTCGAAACCGGCCAGCATCCGCAGCAGGGTCGATTTGCCGGACCCGGACCCGCCGAGCAGGGCGAAAATCTCCCCCTTGTGAATATTGAGAGATACGTTATCGACCGCCAGCGTTTCGTCGAACTGCTTGCTTACCCGATCAATTTTCACCAGCACTTCTTTGCGCTGCTGACTGCCCTCGAGGGCTTTCTTGTAGGCACTGGAGGCTATCGCCATTACCAAACTCCCCAACGTGATACCAGCCTTGCGGCCGATCCATAAAAGCGATTTGGCGCCCCCGAACGGGCACCAAGGTTAGGTACCGGACTTGATCTTGGTCCAACTCCGGGTGATTAGACGCTGTACCGAGCGGGGATGTGCTTCCTGCACATAGAGTCGCTCCAGCACGGCCTGAGGGGGATAAACCTCCTCATTGTTGCGCACCGCCTCATCCATAAACTCGCCCGCCCTTGAGTTGGGATTCGCATAGCCCACATAGTCGCTGACCTTGGCGATCACTTCGGGCTGCAGGACGTAGTTGATGAGAGCGTGCGCCTCTTTGACATTGGTGGCATCGGACGGGATCGCCATCATGTCGAACCAGAGATTGCCCCCCTCTTTCGGAATGCTGTAGGCAATTTTCACCCCCTTGCCAGCTTCATCGGCGCGGGCAGCGGCTTGCAGGATGTCGCCGGAAAAACCGGCCGCCACGCAGATGTCGCCATTGGCGAGATCGCCGATGTATTTGGAGGAGTGGAAGTAGGCCACATAGGGCCGCACCTTGAGCAGCAGCGCCTCGGCCTGCTTGATATCCCCCGTCGCATGACTGTTGGGATCGAGTCCGAGGTAGTTGAGGGCAGCAGGGATCATCTCGTCGGCAGAGTCGAGGAAGGCGACGCCGCAGCGAGAGAGTTTCGCCATGCTTTCCGGTTCGAAGATGGTGGCCCAGGAGTCAATCTTGTCGACCCCCAGCACCGCCTTGATTTTGTCGACGTTGTAGCCGATGCCGTTGGTCCCCCACAGATAGGGCACCGCGTACTGATGACCCGGATCCACCTTGTCGAGCTGCTTGAGCAGCACGGGATCTAGGTTGGCCAGATTGGGCAGCAGGGATTTATCCAGTTTCTGGAAGGCTCCCGCCTTGATCTGCTTGGCCAGGAAATTATTGGAGGGCACCACCAAATCGTAACCGGTCCGCCCCGTCAGCAACTTGCCTTCCAGGGTCTCGTTGGAGTCAAACACGTCATAGACGGTCTTGATCCCGGTCGCCTGCTGGAAATCGCTGAGGGTGGTCTCACCGATATAATCAGACCAGTTGTAGAAGTGCAGCACAGGGGCAGCCTGGGCCACATTCGCCAATCCCATGGTCAGCGCTATGGTTAGCAATCTGGTTGTATTCACGGTGTCAGTTCTCCTGTTTCAGTGGTTGACCGTCTGCGCATCCATTCGCGCGGCCCATCCGGATGGATGGCATCACTACCCTCCCGGCCGAACTGCGGACCGGGAGGGGCATTCGTTACTTACTTGCCGGACTTGATCTTGGTCCAGCTGCGGGTCATCAGACGCTGCACCTTGGCCGGCAGATCCGGGAAGGTGTAGATCTTCTGCAGGGTCGCCGCATCAGGGTAGATACCCGGATCGGTGCGGATCGCCTCATCCACCAGCGGGGTCGCCGCCTTGTTGCCGTTCGGGAACTGCACCACGTTAGTGATATTGGCGATCACCTCCGGCTTCATCAGGTAGTTGATGAAGGTGTGGGCCGCCTCGACGTTCTTGGCATCCGCCGGAATGGCGATCATGTCAAAGAAGCTGCCTGCCCCCTCTTTCGGAATGGTGTAGGTGAGCGCGACGCCATTCTTGGCCTCGGCTGCCCGCGCCTTGGACTGCTGCAAGTCACCGGAGTAACCGACCGCGACGCAGAGGTTGCCGTTGGCCAGATCCGAGATGTACTTGGAGGAGTGGAAATAGGCGGTATAGGGACGGATGGAGAGGAACAGCTCCTCAGCCTTCTTCAGCTCGGCCGGTTTCTGGCTATCCGGTTTGAAGCCCAGATATTGCAGGGCAGCCGGCAGCATTTCGGTCGGTGAATCAAGGAAGGAGACGCCACACTCTTTCAACTTGGCCATGTTCTCCGGCTTGAACACCAGATCCCAGGAGTTGACCGGGGCATCGGCCCCCAGCACGGTTTTCACCTTCTCGGCGTTGTAGGCATAGCCGATGGTGCCCCACAGATAGGGGATGGAGTACTGGTTGCCCGGATCGCTCGGCTCGAGCGCCTTGAGCAGGTCGACATCCATGTTTTGCCAATTGGAGAGCTTGGACTTGTCCAGTTTCTGGAACACGCCCGCCTTGATCTGCTTGGCCAGGAAGGGGTTGGATGGCACCACGATGTCGTAGCCCGAACTACCCGCCAGCAACTTGGCTTCCAGTACCTCGTTACTGTCGAACACGTCATAGACCACCTTGATCCCCGTCTCCTTCTGGAAGTTATCCAGGGTATCCGGCGCTATGTAGTCGCTCCAGTTGTAGACGTGCAGCACCTTCTCTTCAGCCATTGCTCCGGCACTTGCCATGACCAGAGCCACAGAGGCAGCGATCACTCCTGTTTTGAAAGACATCATCCTTGTCTCCTAAGCAAATTGTATGCGCATGCCAACCTGCCCGACCTGCCTCAACCCTTCAGCTTTGCGGCTGTCAGATCCAGACTGCGCCTGGCCAGATCGACCAATTCATCAACCTGTTCCTCGGTGATGACCAAGGGGGGCGATATGATCATGGTATCGCCTACCGCCCTCATCACCAAGCCATTGTTAAAGCAGAACTCCCGGCAAGTCATCCCCGCATTTGCCTGAGCCGGGAAACGCCGGTTGGTCTGCTTGTCCTCAACGATTTCCAGCGCGGCGACCAATCCTTTGCCTCGGGTTTCTCCCACCAGCGGATGATCGGCCAGCTCTGCCCAGCGGCGCTGCAAATAGGGGCCGATAGTATCATGCACTCGCTTAACTATGCTCTCTTTCTGCATAAGCTGGATATTGGCCACCGCCACGGCGCAAGAGACCGGATGACCCGAGTAGGTGAAGCCGTGGTTGAACTCGCCCCCCTCCTCCACCAACCCCTTGGCAACCCGGTCACTGACCATCACTGCACCGAGCGGCAGATAACCGGAGGTGATCCCCTTGGCCAGACACATCAGGTCCGGCTTGATGCCAAACCCTTCGCTGGCAAACCAGTGACCGGTACGGCCAAAGCCGCAGATCACCTCGTCGGCGATCAGCAGGATCCCGTAGTGATCGCAGATGCGCTGGATCTCCGGCCAGTAGCTGTCAGGCGGAATGATGACGCCGCCCGCCCCCTGGATCGGCTCGCCGATAAAGGCAGCCACCTTGTCCACCCCCAGCTCCAGAATCTTCTGCTCCAGCTGACGGGCCCGCTCCAGCCCGAACTCGTGGGCACTCATCCCCTGCCCCTCACCGAAGTGGTAGGGCTGATCGATGTGCACTATGCCGGGAATGGGCAGTCCGCCCTGGGCATGCATCCCCTTCATGCCACCCAGACTCGCCCCCGCCACGGTGGAGCCGTGATAGGCGTTATGGCGACTGATGATCACCTGTTTGTCAGGCTGACCCTTGCTGGCCCAGTAGTGGCGCACCATCCGCAGCACGGTGTCGTTGCACTCGGAGCCGGAGCCGGTGAAGAAGACGTGGTTGAGATGGGCTGGCGTCACCTCGGCCAGCAGGGTCGCCAGCTCGATCACCGGCGGGTGAGCAGTCTGGAAGAAGAGGTTGTAGTAGGGCAACTGCTGCATCTGGCGGGTAGCGGCATCCACCAGCTCCTGGCGGCCATAGCCCATATTGACGCACCACAGGCCCGCCATGCCGTCGAGAATGCGTTTGCCCTCGGAATCCTCCAGATAGACGCCGCTGGCTTTGGTAATAATGCGCGAGCCCTTCTTGTTCAGGGCCTGAAAGTCGGTAAAGGGGTGCAGGTGGTGGCTGGCATCCAGTTGTTGCCACTCACGGGTTGTCTGCTGCATTTGTTGCTCCTCGGTTCCTTCGATTTAGCAATATTCAGTCGTCAAATAGTCAGGTGGGTAGTCAGGCGGGCTTGCATGCTCGCAGCCACAACCACTCACAGGTGGCTGCCGCCACCTGACTCGCGTTCCGGTCTCTTCGATACAGGGATCGGGGAGACCGACTCCGGCCTCCCCGTTACAGGGGGATCAAACGTTCAGCAGCAGGAACTCCCGCTCCCAGCGACTGATCACCCCGAAGTAGGTCTCGTACTCTTTACGTTTGACCGCGACAAAGGCGCGAGTGAAGCGCTCACCCAGCATCTCCTTGATGGGCTCGCACTGTTCGAGATGGCTGAGCGCCTCTTCCAGCGAGCGGGGCAGGCTGTAGGGCAGGTCATAGGCGCTCGACTTCATCTCCGGCAGCGGCTCCAGCTTCTCCATCATGCCGAGATAGCCACAAGCCAGAGTGGCGGCCAGCGCCAGATAGGGGTTGGCATCGGCACCGGCGAAGCGGTTTTCCACCCGCCGCGCGCTCGGGTCGGAGAAGGGCACCCGCAGGCCGCAGGTGCGGTTCTCGACCCCCCACTGGACGTTGCGCGGCGCGCTCTCGCCAAAGGTGAGGCGGCGGTAGGAATTGACGTTGGGGGCCAGCAGGGCGGTCACCGCCGGGGTGTATTTCTGCAGACCGGCGATGAAGTGCATGAACTGTTCGCTGTTGCCGCCGTTCGGAGTGCCGAACAGGTTGTGGCCGTTCACATCTTCCAGACTCTGGTGGATGTGCATGGCCGACCCCGGTTCATCGCTCATCGGCTTGGCCATAAAGGTGGCATAGATGCCGTGGCGGTGAGCGGCTTCACGCATGGTGCGCTTGAACAGGAACACCTGATCCGCCAGATCGATGGCATCACCATGCAGGAAGTTGATCTCCATCTGGGCAGCGCCCGACTCGTGGATCAGGGTATCCACCTCCAGCTCCTGCGCCTCGCAGTAGTCATACATGTCTTCAAAAATGGGGTCGAACTCGTTGACCGCATCGATACTGAACGACTGGCGGGCGGTCTCCGGGCGACCGTTACGGCCGACCGGCGGCACCAGCGGATAGTCGGGGTCCTCGTTGCGGGTGACCAGATAGAATTCCAGCTCGGGCGCCACCACCGGCTTCCAGCCCTGCTTCTCGTAAAATGACAGAACCCGACGCAGCACGGAGCGCGGCGCGATGTCGATCAGCTTGCCGTTGACGTCGAAACAGTCGTGGATCACCTGGGCAGTGGGCTCCAGCGCCCAAGGGACAAAACGGATGGTGTTGGGGTCGGGATAGAGCTGCATGTCCCGCTCCAGCGGGTCGATCATGCTGTCGTCATCCGGATATTCGCCGGTCACCGTCTGGGTGAAAATCACCTCGGGCAGACGCATGCCCCCTTCGCGCAAAAACTTGTTGGCTGGGATGATCTTGCCCCGGGCGTTGCCGGTGAAATCCGGGAACAGGCACTCCACTTCCGTGATGCGATTGCTCTCCATCCAGCCTTTGATACTGTCCATGTTAAACCCCGACTTTACGGTTGCCATTGGCAAGGGTGTCTAATATATGGAACACCCTTGTTATAAAATTGTAATCAACATCACCATAAAAGCCCGCCATCAAGGGCAATGTCAAGCGGGCGTGTTTAAAAAACTATAAATAACGGCGTATATAATGACCAAGGCGGCACCAAATACTAAACACTCAAATCCGTACGAAGCCCACCCTTCTCATCGTTGCAAAGGCGATGCCAACAGAGGGTGAAGCGGACGCCAGATCCCGACCAATCCCCCGCAGGAACGGACCATTTTTTTGCAAGGGCGCACAATCCTTATCCTATTTGCTTTGCTTGGCTGCATTTTTTTGGTACAAGGCCCGCCCTGATTTGCACTCTCTTGCATGAAACAGGTGCAAATCGGGATACAAGGGCTTGGTCTGTAGGCAGACAGCCCCCATAAACAGGGATAATTGGGTTAGTAAACTGACTGGTAGTTAATCGTATGTGTGATTTCATGACTGAAGACCAACTGGCCTTTTACAAGGGGCAGATCGAGCGACAGATCGTCGAGCTCGAAGAGCGCCTGAACTCCCAGGCCAGCCAGGCCATCGCCACCGACACCAACGAGATGGCTGATGAAATTGACCGTGCCAGTATCGAGGAAGCCCGCCGTCTGGAGCTGAACCGCATCGAGCACGACAAGCTGCACCTGCGCAAGCTGCGGGGCGCATTGAAGCGCATCAGCGAAGGAGATTTTGGTTACTGCGAATCTTGCGGTGACGAGATCTCCCTCAAGCGGCTGCATGCCCGTCCGGAATCCCGTTTCTGCGTCGAATGCCAGAGCACCAAGGAATTTAACGATACCCACGTGTTCCGTCGCGTCGCCTGATTCTTCGAAGAACCGTCACCATTCTGGTGCAACAGACGCCAGCAAGGCAGGGCCCCGCGCTCAAACCTTGCACAACGACTCGCAGCAAGATGGTGACAAGTTCTGTTAGACTCCGGACACCTTCCGGAATCTACAGGAGAACAGAGAGTGAAATGGCTCATCAAGCTGTGCTTGTGCCTGCCACTGCTGGCACAAGCACAGGTTCTGACGGTCAAGGTCCCCAGCCGTCCCGTCAACAATCTTGACCAGGAGTACCAGTACAAGCTGCTGGAACTGGCCCTGACCCGCTCCGGGCAACTCTTTCGCATCCAGCCTGTCGAACTCGACTTCAACCAGTTCACCCTCCAGCAGCAGCTGAGCAAGGGCAAGACCATCAACGTCTTCTGGATGGGCACCTCCAGCGCACTCGAATCCTCCCTGATTGCCGTCCCCATTCCGCTGTTTCGCGGGCTGGAAGGATTGCGACTGTCCTTCATCCACGCAGATGCCCAAGAGAAGTTCAACCAGATCAATACCCTGGCCGACCTCAAACAGCTGAAAGCGGCGCAAGGGGTCGGTTGGGCCGACAACAAGATTCTGGAAAATGCGGGCATTCCGACCTTCTCCGGCCGATACAGCAGTCTGTTTCGCCTTATCAACGACGGCGACAAGATCGACTTCTTCCCGCGCGCCCTGGTGGAGATCTTCGCCGAGCGCAGCGAGCTGGTGGCGCAGTATCCCAACCTCGCCATCGAGCAGCATCTGCTGATCCGCTACCCCTTCGCCCAGTTCTTCTTCGTCAGCCCCGAATACCCCAAGCTGGCCAAGGCGATTCAGACCGGGCTGGAGCGGGCCTATGCCGATGGCAGTTTTATGAAGTTCTTCAATGACAATCCCAAGATCCGCGAAGCGCTCGCCAGCGCCAACCTCGATCAGCGGGTCACCATCGCCCTGCCCAATCCGGATATGACCCCGTTGCTAAAATCCATTCCGGCCCAATATTGGGAGTATCCACCGCAGGGATAAGCATCCCGAGCGCCTGACCATGAGGGTCGGGAAGCGAGAACACAGTGCGCCAGGGAGGTGTCATGAAGGGAATCCAAGAGTGGTTTGAGGAATACGGCCAGAGTCATTGCCATTCGGCCAACGTCGCCATCCACAAGCTGGCGGTGCCGGGCATCTATCTCTGCTCGCTGGCGCTGCTCTGGTGTCTGCCACAAGGGCCCTTGCCAGAGCCCCTCAACTGGGCGGCAGTGGCAGCCATTCCGGTGCTGCTGTTCTATTTGCAGCTGTCGTTTTCGCTGTTCGCGGGGATGGCCGGGCTGACCGCACTGGGACTGTGGATTTGCTACCAATGGCAGGGGCCGCTGTTGTGGCCCGCCGTGGCAGCGTTCGTGCTGCTCTGGATAGCCCAGTTTGTCGGCCACAAGATCGAGGGCAAGCGCCCCTCCTTCCTCGCCGACCTGCAATTTCTGCTGATAGGCCCCGCCTGGGTGCTTGCCAGCCTCTATCGTCGCCTGGGCATTCCCTATTGAGGAGTGCCGGGCCAACAGGAGAGACCATGACACATAACCACACGCGACATAACGCCCTGCGCCGCGCCCTGCCCCTGCTGCTGGGGGCCCTGTTTGCCGGCCCGGCGCTGGCTGACAAGGCCGACCCGGTCGGTGAAGTGAGCACCGCCTTCAAGCTGTTTGGCCCGAACCACAAGATCCTGGTGGAGGCGTTCGACGACCCGCGCATCGACGGCGTCGCCTGCTATCTGGCGCGCCCCAAGACCGGTGGTGTAAAAGGCGGGCTGGGACTGGCGGAAGATCCCTCCCACGCCTCCCTGTCGTGCCACCAGATCGGCCCCATCACCCTGCCCGAAAAGCTGAAAGCGGGGGAAGAGGTGTTCGATGTCAGCACCTCGCTGGTGTTCAAGGAGCAGAAAGTGGTGCGTTTTTACGACAAGAAACGCAATGCACTGGTTTACCTGACCTACAGCACCAAACTGGTGGATGGTTCGTACAAGAGTGCAGTCAGCGCCGTTCCCATTATGCCCTGGGGACAATAACCAGCCGGTTTGTCCGGTGATAGCTGACCCATTTTGTTGTAATTTGACGACACACACGCTGCGGAGCAAATACCATGAAAGTCGCCGTATTCAGTACCAAGAGCTATGACAAAGAGCATTTCAACCAGGCCAACAGCCAGTACGGCTTCGACCTGGAGTTTTTCGATGTACGGCTGGAGGCCAAAACGGCCCGACTGGCTCACGGCTTCCCGGTGGTGTGTCTGTTCGTCAATGACGATGCCGACCGCGAGGTATTGACCGAACTGGCTGCCAACGGCACCCAGGTGATTGCCCTGCGCTGCGCCGGTTACAACAACGTGGACCTGGCCGCCGCCAAAGAGCTGGGGTTGAAAGTGGTGCGGGTGCCCGCCTACTCCCCCGAGGCGACTGCAGAACACGCCGTCGGCATGATGATGTGCCTCAACCGCCGCATCCATAAGGCTTATCAGCGCACCCGCGACGCCAACTTCTCGCTGGAAGGGCTGGTCGGCTTCAACATGCATGGCAAGACCGTTGGCGTCATCGGCACCGGCAAGATCGGTCTGGCGGCCCTGCGCATCCTCAAGGGCTTCGGGGTTCGCCTGCTGGTCAACGATCCTTACCAGAATCCGGCAGCCATCGAGCTGGGAGCCGAGTACGTGGATCTCGATACCCTGTTCCGCCAATCCGACATCATCAGCCTGCACTGCCCGCTGTTCAAAGAGAACTACCACCTGTTGAACAAGGAGGCGTTCGCCAAGATGAAGGACGGGGTGATGATCATCAACACCAGCCGTGGCGGCCTGCTCGACTCCAACGCGGCCATCGAGGCACTCAAGACCTCCCGTATCGGCGCGCTGGGGCTGGACGTCTACGAAGAGGAAGAGGATCTCTTCTTCTCCGACAAGTCCAACGAAGTGATCACCGATGACGTGTTCCGCCGTCTGTCCGCCTGCCACAACGTGCTGTTCACCGGCCATCAGGCGTTCCTGACCCGCGAGGCGCTGCACGCCATCGCCGATACCACCCTCGGCAATATCCGCGCCATCGAGAGCCAGGGCCGCTGCGACAACGAAGTGGAATAAGGGCTCGCCCTCTCTTCGTCACGCGCCGGGTTGTGAGACCCGGCGCCTTCGGGTAGGCTAGCCCCCCTTTTTTATTCAGGAGTCTGGCGCCCATGTTTATCGGATTTGATTACGGCACCTCCAACTGTGCCGTGGCCGTGATGGAACAAGGTAGCCCCAGGCTGCTGAATCTTGGCGCATCCCGCTATCTCCCCTCCACCCTGCATGCCCCCCACCGGGATGCTATCGCCGGTCTGTTGGCCGAAGGGCTGGCCCCCGCCCAGCAGGCGGAGTACCTCAAGCTGCGTGGCCCCGTGGTCACCCGCGCCCAGACGGTTCGTCGCCAGATGCGCGAAGAGGGACTGATCGACGAGCTGAGCTTTGGCGGTGCCGCGCTGGAGCGCTATCTGGAAGAGCCGGACGACGGCTACTACATCAAGTCACCGAAATCCTTCCTCGGGGCCTATGGCCTCAAGGCTCCCCAGATCGCCCTGTTTGAAGACATCGTCTGCGCCATGATGCTCCATGTCCGCCAGCAGGCGGAGCAGCAGCTCGGAGCCCCTATCCGCCAGGCGGTGATCGGCCGTCCGGTCAACTTCCAGGGGCTGGCGGGGGAAGAGAGCAACCAGCAAGCTATCGCCATCCTGACCGAGGCGGCCCGTCTGGCCGGTTTCGAGCAGGTGGAGTTCCTCTATGAGCCGGTGGCCGCCGGGTTTGAATTCGAGGCGCGCCTCACCGAAGACGCCGTGGTACTGGTGGTGGATATCGGCGGCGGTACCACCGACTGCTCCATGCTGCGGATGGGCCCGAGCTACCGAGATCAGCTGGATCGCAGCGGCGATCTGCTCGGCCACAGCGGCCAGCGGATCGGCGGCAACGACTTCGATATCCGCCTGACGGTGGAGGGGATGATGCCGCTGCTCGGCATGCACGAGACCCTCAAGACCGGCAAGCCGCTGCCCCACCCGCTGTTCTGGGATGCGGCCGCCATCAACGACGTCAGCGCCCAGAGCCGCTTCTACAGCCTCGACACCGCCCGCCAGCTGCAGGATCTGCAGCTCGACAGCCAGCCCGGCAGCAAGTTGGGGCGTCTGGCCAACCTGCGGGCCCACAAGCTGAGCCACCAGCTGGTGTGGCGTGCCGAGCAGGGCAAGATCGCCCTCTCGGAGCAGGAGCTCAATCGCCAGTCGCTGGCCGAGCTGGAAAAAGGGCTGGAAGCGGAACTGACCCGCGAACAGCTGGCCAACGCCTCGGCCCTGCTGCTGGAGAAGATTGGCGAGCTGATGGACGAAGCGATTGCCGCCGCCGGTGTGCAGCCGGATCGTATCTTCGTCACCGGCGGTAGCGCCCGCTCGCCGCTGATCGCCAGCTTTATCCGCCAGAAGCTCCCCTCCATCCCGCTTGAGGGTGGCGATGACTTCGGCTCGGTGGCCGCGGGTCTTGCACGTTATGCCGAGCGGCTGTTCGCCAACTGATCCCTGAGATAGCGTAAATTGATGTCAACATCACCCGTGTGTTGCCATTAAGCGACAGTCGTGCGGGACAAGGGGCGACAGAAGCGGTCGGTCGTCCCCTCTCCCGCCCTGCTCCCGACTGCCCAAAAAGGGTATTCTTGACACTCCCCCAACCGGAGCCCCCTCATGCCCAGATTGCCCTTTTTGCTGATCCCCCTTTTACTGCTCGCTGGCTGCAGCTCGACCGCCTTTGTTCAGCAAGATCTGCAACACCACCACTGGGTACTGAGCAAACTGGATGGCGAACCGATCAAGGCCCCCCGCGACAATCCCCCCGATTTCGAGATCGGCGAGCACTTCACCGTCAATGGCATCGCCGGTTGTAACCGCTACTTCGGTCAGGGCCATCTGGAAGATGACAAACTGTGGGTCACCAGTCTGGGCAGCACCGAGATGGCCTGCATGCCGCCGCTCGACACTATCGAACAAGCTGTACTGACCACCCTTACCGAGGGTGCGACCCTGAGCGGCACCAGTCAGAACCTGATCTTGCAGGGCAAACAGCACCGTTTGGAATACACCTTGCGCGACTGGGTGTTCTAGCGCTCACAAAGCCGCATCACAAACAGGAACATGTTGTCCGGCTGTGGCACAATATGAGGCAGAGTTCGCAACGGAGGCTGCCTCAGCCATGTCGATGGATCGCCTGTTTGACAAGATCAAACAACTCCCCACTATTCCCAAGCTGCTGCACGAGTTGATGCAGAGCTTCAACGACGAGAATGCCCGCATCGACGAGATTGCGGCCAAGATCGCCATGGATCAGGTGATCAGCGTCAAGGTGCTGCGGATGGCCAACTCGGCCGCCCTGCGCCGGGGCAACGAAGTGACCTCCATCGAACAGGCGGTGATCCGGCTCGGCTTCAACCGGCTGCGCTCCGTGGTGGTCGCCTCCGGCATCATCGGCACCTTCAAGGCCCCGCCCAGCTTCGACAAGAACAAGTTCTGGACCGAGACCTTCCAGGTCGCCACAATCGCCAAAACCCTGGCCCAGGAGGCCAAGGTGATGGATCCCGAGACCGCCTTCACCTGCGCTCTGATCCACAACATCGGCGAACTGCTTATCCAGAGCACCTTGCCGGAAGAGGCCGAGCTCATCAACATGGCGATCCAGAACGGCAGCAGCCGGGTCGAGGCACAGCGGGAGATGCTGGGCTACGACTATGCCCAGCTTGGTGCCGAGCTGGCGCGGCGCTGGAACCTCTCCGAGGCCTTCGTCGATGCCATCTCCCAACAGCTTGACCCGCTCTCCCACGATCCGGTCAGCAAGGAGGCGGTGCTGATCCGCCTCGCCGTGTTTATCTCCTTCGCCTGGAACGCGGGCGTGCCTGCCCAGGCCATCATCGCCCGCTTCCCCAAACCGCTCGCCGACCAGTTGGGACTGGATCCCAAGTCGCTGGCAGGCCAGCTCGAAACACTGCATGAACAGGGTAATGCCCTCGCCGATCTTCTGACTCAATAAGCATCATGACCCATCCGTTTCTGTTTCATCCCCAGGTGGCGCCCTGGTTCAAAGAGAGCGCCGACGCACTGCAATTGACCCTTTTTAGCGAGCTGGATGCGCCGATCCGCGAGGTGTGGCTGCGCCACGAGCCGGATAACGAGGAGTACCTGATCCCGATGACGGCGGTCTCCACCCGCGATCGGCTGCAGGTGTGGCAGGCGGCCCTGCCGCTCATCAAGGGACAGGATATCCACCTCTACAGCTTCAAGTGCCTCACCGATGAGGAGCAGTGGTGGCTGCACGGGGCGGGCGTCAGCGCGTCCATGCCGCCACGGGAGCAGCATTTTCGCTTCAACAGCCTGCACCAGCCACCGGCCTGGGTGCAGGATCAGGTGTTCTATCAGATCTTCCCCGACCGCTTCTGCAACGGCGATCCGTCCCTCAGCGTCAAGCATCACGAGTACGAATATCGCGGCAAGGCGGTGATCAGCAAGGCGTGGGGCGAGCCGGTCAGCCGCCACGAAGAGGGCCACGGCGCCTGCGAATTTTACGGCGGCGATCTGGCGGGCATCGATGCCAAGCTGCACTATCTGCAATCTCTCGGGGTGACGGCGCTCTACCTCAACCCCATCTTCGATTCGCCGAGCAACCACAAGTACGACACCCAGGACTACTTCAAGGTGGATGCCCACCTCGGCAGCAACGAGCAGTTCGCCGAGCTGACCCGCAACCTGCACCAGCGCGGCATGAAGATCATCCTCGATGCTGTGGTCAACCACACCTCTACCGAGCACCCCTGGTTCTGCCCGCCACTGGGCGCCCAGCGCAACCCTGATTCGCCTTGGCGCAGCTTCTACACCTTTGATAAAGAAGGGGATTACGTCAGCTGGAAGGGCATTCGCAGCCTGCCCAAGCTCGACTTCTCCTGCGAGAAGGTGCAGGACGCCGTCTATCGGGCTGACGATGCCATCCTTCGCTACTGGATGCGCGCCCCCTACCAGATCGACGGCTGGCGCTTCGACGTCATCCACATGCTGGGTGAGCGCGGCACCGCCGAGGGCAACAGTGGTCACGTGCGCGCCATTCGCGGGGCAGTGAAGCAGGAGAACCCGGACGCCTACGTGCTCGGCGAACACTTCTTCGAGGCGAGCCAGTGGCTGCAAGGGGATCAGGAGGATGGCGCCATGAACTACTATGGCTTCGCCCACCCGATACGCGCCTTCCTGGCGGGGCAGGATATCGCCTACCACCCCATCAAGATCAGCGCCGAAGAGCTGGATCGCTGGCTCAAACTGGCGCGGGCCCACATTCCGTTCAAGAACCAGCTGGCCCAGTTCAACCTGCTGGACAGCCACGATACCGCCCGCTTCCTCCACCTGCTGGGTGAAGACAAGCAGCGGATGCAGCTGGCCGCCACCCTGCTGCTCACCTATATCGGTGTGCCGTCCATCTACTACGGCGATGAAGTGGGGCTCTCCGGCGGCAACGACCCGGACTGCCGCCGCTGCTTCCCGTGGGATACCACAGACTGGGATCATGTGCTGCACGACCACTATCGTCGGCTGATCCAGATCCGCCGCCAGCGCCCCTCCCTGCGCCGTGGCGATATCCAGACCCTCTACGCCGGGCCCCACAGCTATGTGTTCGCCCGTACCCTGCAAAGCGATCAGGTGGTAGTAGCCTGCAACCGCCACCCGAGCGAGCCGCGCACCATCAGCCTGCCCCTGTGGCAAACCGCCAGCCCCGCCAGCCGTTTCACCGATGCTTTCAACGGCGAGAAGTTTGAAGTGGTGCAGGGCGAGGTCCAGCTGACCATTCCGGCCAACTCGGCCCGGGTGCTGATCTCCAGCTGAGCGAGCAACTGACGCGCTGAAAAACAAAACCGGAGCCCAAGGCTCCGGTTTTTTTATTCCGTTCAATCCACCATGACGTCTGGCCCCTAGCCAACCACCATCAGTAGTTGATGCTGACGTAGGGCACTTCCGGCACCTGCCAGCGCTGCTTGAGGTAGACGGTAAGCACGAAGAAGAAGTTGGCCAGCAGGTTGGCGAAGCGATAGAGAATGGGATCGAAGGCCACCCCGCTCTCTTCCAACCTGACCAACAGCCGCACCACCTTCTTGCTGCCGCAGCGGCACAGATGGAGGGTGGGAATGGGCTGTGGCCCCTGTGGCAGCACAAAACCGGTGACGCTGCCGCGACTCGCCTCGTTGTAGTGGTCGTAACGGGCCTTGAGCCACTCAAGATCTGCGTCGAAGATCCCCAGCTTGCCGCGCACCGAGCCGTTGAGGTTGTAGATAAGCCGCTGCAACGCCGCGAGATCCGCCAGCATGGGCTCGGTATCGGCATCCGGTGCAAGGTGCGACAGCACAGCCCCGACCTGACAGCAGAGCTCGTCGGTGGCGATTTCAAAATCACATTTGAACGAGGTTTCGAAGATAAAGGGGTAGCAGAGCTCGCGCTTGTCTCTTGGCTTCTTGGGGTTCATGGGGCAACCGGATTGGAGAAAAGGCCAGTTTGCCAGCCCCGAGAAGGGCTGGCAAACGGCAGCTCATTACTTGCGTTACGCGCTGTGGCTCAGGCGTTCTTACTGGCGGGCTCGGTGGAGGGCTGGAACTGGTTGATCATCCGCAGCGCCTCCAGCATCCGCTGGTTGAAGCTGGTGAAGCGATCGACCTGCGCCGGTTCCTCTTCTCCTCTCGCGGCCAGCACGGCCGGGGTCAGCGCCTGTTGCTGGGATGGTGGCAGCAGGGTATCCGCCTGTTTCTGCACCTGATCCAGCTTGGGCAGGTAGTCGGCAAACGGCTTGATCAGATCCTGCAGGGAGCTGGCCCCCTGATAGGTCTGGCTCAGCTTGACGCTCTGCTTGAGCTTGAGGGAGTAGGAGGCCAGCTGGCTGTCATCCAGTTTCAGCTCGCCCGCCTTGTCCAGCAGATCCTCGAAGTTGCCGGAGAAGAAGTTCCCCGCCAGCTCGTCGATCCCCTTGACCAGCTTGCCGATGGACTCCATCTCGTCACTGTTGAGATCCCCCTCCAGCGAGAAGCTGAAGCTCTGGCTCGATTTGAGGCTGAACTGGCTGCCGCTCTCGCTGCTCTGGGACTTGGTCTGCCAGCTATCGTTGAAGCGCAGCACCACCTTGTCGCCATCCTTGGTCTGGATCTCCAGATACCCCTGCTGGCGACTGGCCATCTCGGCCTGTCCCATGTCGGTCGGAGAGACCTTGCCGAAGAACTCCTTCTCGAACTCCTCGAGCCCTTTCTGGATCAGCTTGTAGCTCTGATCGATACCGGTTTTGATATCGTCGTTGTCAGTCGCCCACTTACCGAGCTGCTTCTTCGCCTCGTCAAAGCCCTTGTCGACCCCCTTGCGGGCCTGCTCCATCATCCCGGTCAGGTCGTCGTCGGATTTGCCATCGGCGCGCGCGGCACCGAGCCGTCCGGTCACGAACTGCAGCACGTTGTCCGCCACCGACTGGAAGTCGAACAGGGTCTCCGGCGTGATCTCCTCGGGTTCTTTCACCTTCGGAGCCTGATAGCCCTGGCCGTTGATCTCCAGCGAGAACTGCAACGCCTGCTGGATCAGCACCTGCGCCCACTTGGGCGGCTTGTGCAAGGAGACCTCCTCCTCGCTCTTGACCTGTTTCTGCTCCGCCTGTTGGGGCGATTTGGGAGAAACACCCACTCCCTTGGGTTGGGCTGCGCCCACGCCTTCGATCTGCATAATGTGTCCTCCCACCATGCCTGTAGATCAGCTATCGGCCTGACTGAACACTTCTTGACCACAAAATGCTGGACAATCTGCGGCTGGCTTTTAAAATCGGGCCCCTTTGGGTGGCCTGTTGCCTTCCCCCGATTTCGACCCGGCCCGGCCGGTGTGCATGTGAGGTATTTATGACCCAGTCCCAACAGCCTTCCGCGAACGCTCCGGCGCCTAGAACCGCGGCCGACTATCAGGCCCAACTCGACGAAAAGCGCGCTCGCCTCACCGAGCTGTTTGCTGGCTTCACCCTCCCGGCGCTGGAAGTGCACAGCTCGCCGGCGGAGTACTACCGGATGCGCGCCGAATTTCGCATCTGGCACGAAGGGGATGACCTCTTCCACTGCATGTATGCCCCGGCGACCAAAGAGATCATCAAGATAGACCACTTCCCCACCGCCAGCCGTCTCATCAACCAGTTGATGCCGCTGCTGCTGGAGGGGCTGCGCCCACACCCGGTGCTGCGCCGCAAGCTGTTCCAGATTGACTACCTCTCCACCCAGTCCGGCCAGATCATTGTCAGCCTGCTCTATCACCGCAAGCTGGAGGCCGAATGGCAACAAGCTGCCGAAGTGCTGCAGGCCGATCTGCGCGCCAAGGGGTTCGAGCTGCAATTGATTGGCCGCGCCCACAAGCAGAAGATCTGTCTGGGGGATGACTTCGTCATCGAACAGCTCAACGTGGCGGGTCGCCAGCTCACCTATAAACAGGTGGAGAACAGCTTCACCCAGCCCAACGCCGCCATCAACGAGCAGATGCTGGCCTGGGCGCTGGATGTGACCAAGGGGAGCGAAGGGGACCTGCTGGAGCTCTATTGCGGCAACGGCAACTTCTCCATCGCGCTGGCGCAGAACTTCCGCAAGGTGCTGGCCACCGAGATCGCCAAGCCGAGCGTCGACTCCGCCCAGTTCAACATCGCCGCCAACGGCGTCGACAACCTGATCATCCTGCGCATGTCGGCCGAGGAGTTCACCATGGCGATGCGTGGCGAGCGGGAGTTCAACCGCCTCAAGGGGGTCGACCTCAAGAGCTACCAGTGCAACACCATCTTCGTCGATCCGCCACGCGCCGGTCTCGACGATGCCACCGTCAAGCTGGTGCAGGAGTACGACAACATCCTCTACATCTCCTGCAACCCCGAGACACTGCAGGCCAACATGGCCGTGCTGGGCGAAACCCACGAAATCGCCCGTTTCGCCCTGTTTGACCAGTTCCCCTGGACTCATCACATGGAAGCCGGGGTCTATCTGCGCCGCAAGGCCGGTTGATTCAGGCAGACAGGAAAACAACAACAGGGCCGGATGGCCCTGTTTTGTTATTGGCTGAACATCGGCCTCACTCCAGCCGGAAGTGACCCACGATCTCCCGCAGCCGGTCGTAGGTCTGCTGCATCGCCACGGAGCTGGCGACCGTCGCTTCGCCATTGTGGGTCAGCTGGCGGATCACTTCGGCGATGGCGCTCATGTTGCGGTTGATCTCTTCGGCCACCGCGCTCTGCTGCTCCGCCGCCGTGGCGATATGGCTGATGAGATCGTTGATCTCCACCACTTCTCCCGCCATCAGATCCAGCGACTCGTTGACCCTGGTAGTGTTCTCGGCCGCCCCCTGACAGCTCTGCTTGGTGTTGCCCATGGCCTCCACCACAGTTCGGGTGCCCCGCTGCAGACTGGCCAGCATGGTCTGGATCTCGGCTGTGCTCTGCTGGGTGCGGGCCGCGAGGGAACGCACTTCGTCTGCCACCACCGCAAAGCCACGCCCCTGTTCACCAGCGCGGGCCGCCTCGATGGCGGCGTTGAGGGCCAGCAGGTTGGTCTGTTCGGCAATGCTGCCGATCACCCCCAGCACAGAGCCAATCTGCTGCACATCCTGCTGCATCGCCTCGATGGAGCGGGCAGTGGCTTCCACTTCGTCCACCAGCGCCATCACGCTGGCCATTGCCTGATCCACCACCTGACGGGACTGGCTCGCCAGCTGCTGACTCTGACCGGTGAGCTGGGCGGTGCTGGCCGCACTCTCGGAGACGGAGACCGCGGTGCGGCTCATCTCGTTGATGGCGGTCACCACCTGCTCGGTCTCGCGTACATGATCCGCCAGCAGGGACTGGGCGGCGCCGGTCTGGTTGGCCAGCCCCTCGATGCCGCTGTTGAGCTGGCCGCTCGCCTGTCGCACCTCCCCCATCATCTCCTGCAGCCGCTCGATAAAGCGGTTGATGCCGGCCGAGATCTGGCCCAGATCATCCTTGCTGGTTACCGTCAACCGGCGGGTGAGATCGCCGCTGCCGCGAGAGAGCTCCAGCACCAGATCCCGCAGCGAGAGGATGGGGCGATAGGCCACATTGAGCGCCAGCATTGCCAGCACCATCACCACGATCGCCACGCCGCACAGCGCCATGATGATCTGGCCGTTGAGGGCCCGGGTCATGGCACGGATGTAATCGAGGTCGATGTAGCCGGTCAGCGTCCAGCTGCTGCCACGAATACCCAGCTGGTTGGGGCGCGCTTCGCTCTCCCCCTGCGGCTTGCTGTCATAGAGGCTGTTGCCCTGACTGTCGGCCAGCGAGAAGTAGCGGCCATCGCCACTCATCTTCTCCAGCAGGCTTTTGAACTCGCTCATGTCGAGGTAGTAGAGATAGGCGGAATCGGCACCGCGCGGCACCAGAATGGTGATGACCGGCTTGCCATCCACCTGTTGCAGCGGGCTGACGGTGATCTGGTTGTTGGCGGCGGGGATCAGCTTGCGCAGGGCATCGACTTTGGCGTTGTCATTGATGACCCCGTTCACATCGAAGGCCATGTCGCCGATCACCTTGACGATGTTGTGAAAGCCGGTCTCTTGCAGGGTCTTCTTGACGTTGGTCACCCCGAAGTTGAGGTTGGCGGCCAACAGGATCTTCTGATTGATGTCGCTGGCCAGCTTCTCTTTGACCAGAGTTATCTGCTCGGTGATGTTGTGGGTGGCCTGAGTGCGAATGTAGCCACTGATGAAGTGGTTGACACTGAGCCCGGCGGTGCCGATGGTGACCAGAATGACCAGTAGCAGCAAGAGGTAAATCTTGACCTTGAATGGCATGGGTTCCCTCCAGAAGAGAGGGCTGGCAACGCCAACCCTCCCTGCCAATCGTTATTTCTTCTTGGCGTACTTCATGGAGTCCAGGGCCACCGCCAGAATGATGATGCCGCCCTTGATGATGAACTGCCAGTAAGGGCTGACCCCGATATAGGTCAAGCCATAGTTGATCAGGGTGAAGATAAGTACGCCGGTAATCACACCCGCGACCGTTCCCACCCCGCCAGCAAACGACACCCCGCCCACCACGCACGCCGCGATGGCATCCAGCTCGTACATGAAGCCGAGGTTGTTGGTGGCGCTACCGATCCGGCCCGCTTCCAGCATGCCGCCGAAAGCGTAGAAGACCCCCGCCAGCGCATAGATCATCACCAGATTGACCGCCACATTGACGCCGGAGACCTTGGCAGCCTCGGGGTTACCGCCGATGGCGAAGATGTTTTTGCCAAAGCGGGTCTTGTTCCACAGCACCCAGACAAAGACGCTGGCGATGGCTGCATAGAAGGTGAGATAGGAGAGCTTGAATCCTCCTATCCGGATAAAGCCCTGCGCGAAGCTGGAGAAGCGGGGATCAAACCCGGCCACCGGCGAGGCCCCTACCGAGTCAAAGTAGAGGGAGTTGATACCGTAAACGATGATCATGGTGCCCAGGGTGGTAATGAACGGGGTGACGTTCAGGTAGGCCACGATCAGACCGTTGACCAGACCAATCAGCGCCCCCACCACACACACCAGCAGGATCACCGCAGGAATGGGCACCTCCCCCAACGTCGGGAACACCTTGTTGACGTTGGTCAGCGCCTGCAACATGGTTGCTGCTATGAGTGCCGCCAAACCGACCTGACGACCGGCCGAGAGATCCGTCCCCTGGGTGATGATGATGCCCGCCACCCCCAGCGCTATGATGACCCGCACCGAGGACTGGGTCAGGATGTTGCTGAAGTTGGTGAGGCTCAGGAAGGAGGGCTCCTGGATCACGATGACCATGAGCAGCACCAGCAGCACCAGATAGATGGCGTTTTCCTTGAGCGCCTGCATCAGATTGAAATTTTTAGCCGACTCCATAAATGTCTTCCTGTCTCTAGAGGTACAGAGATGCCAGGCGCAGTATCTCGCTCTGGTCAGTTTCTTTGGTCTTGACGATCCCGGCGACCCGGCCATTGCTCATCACCATGATGCGGTCGGTGATCCCCAGCAATTCCGGCATCTCTGACGAGATGATGATGATCCCCTTGTCCTTCTTCGCCAGCTCCAGGATGAGCTGGTAGATCTCGAACTTGGCCCCGACGTCGATGCCGCGGGTGGGCTCGTCGAGCATCAGGATCTCCGGCTGGGTCAGCAGCCAGCGACCGATGATCACCTTCTGCTGGTTACCCCCGGAGAGGGAACCGATCTGGGTCTGCTGGGTCGGCGTCTTGACCCGCATGGAGTCGATCACCCACTGGGTATCGCTCTTCATCTTGTTGTCGCTGAGCAGCCCCATGGAGCCCTTGTAGCTGTCCATGTTGGCGATCAGGGAGTTGAAGGCGATATCGAGCCGGGAGTAGATACCGGTGGAACGGCGCTCTTCCGTCACCAGCGCAAAGCCGTTGCGGATCGCTTCGTGGGCGTTGTGGTTGGCCACCTCTTTGCCGTGCAGCTTGATGCTGCCCTGACTGCGATCGCGAATACCGAACAGGGTCTCGACGATATCGGTGCGCTTGGCCCCCACCAGCCCGGCGATGCCGAGGATCTCCCCCTTGTGCAGGTTGAAGGTGATGTCCTGAATGGAGGGCTGGTTCTTCGCCGTCAGGTGTTCGATCTCGAGGATCACCTCTTTCGGCTGGTTGGTCTTTTCCGGGAAACGCTGGGTCAGTTCACGGCCGACCATCATGCCGATGATCTGATCCATGGTCATGCCCTTGAGCGGCTGGGTTGCCACCCACTGGCCATCCCGCAATATGGTGATCTCGTCACAGAGCTGGAAGATCTCCTCCATCTTGTGAGAGATGTAGACGATGCCGCACCCCTTATCCTTCAACTTGTTGATGATCTTGAAGAGGTGGTTCACCTCTTTCTCGGTCAGGGAGGAGGTAGGTTCGTCCATGATGACGATCTTGGCATCGTAGGAGAACGCCTTGGCGATCTCGATCATCTGCATCTGGGAGACCGACAGGGTCGCGACCTTCACCTTGGGGTCGATGTCGATATCCAGCTCATCGAAGATGCGCTTGGTGTCGTCATACATCTTGCCGTGGTCGATAAACCACCCCTTGGTGGGGTAGCGGCCGAGCCACATGTTGTCCATCACGGTACGCTGCAACACCAGGTTGAGCTCCTGATGCACCATGGAGACGCCATTCTCCAGCGCCTCTTTGGAGGAGGTGAAGTTGATCTCCTGCCCCTTGAAGAAGATCTTGCCCTGATCCTTCTCGTAAATGCCGAACAGGCACTTGAGCAGTGTGGATTTTCCCGCTCCGTTCTCGCCCATCAACGCATGCACAGAATGAGGACGGACCCGTAAATTGACATTATCGAGTGCCTTGACGCCGGGAAAGCTCTTACTGACGTCAATCATCTCCAACAGCCATTCTGATTGTTGCTGTGTTGTCATATCAGCCATCACATCTGGTTGAAAAAAGGGCAAGGGGATCTCCCTTGCCCTGAAGGAGGGAATTACTCGAATTGGGACAGGTTGTCTTTATCCACACCGACGTAGGCAACACGTACTACCTTGTCGACGATATTCCACTTGGTGCCTTCACCGGCCGGTTTGCCTTCAGCCAGGTTCTTGGTCAGCTCGAAGGTGGCTTTAGCCTGGTTGGCCGCATCGTTCAGCACGGTACCCGCCATGGCACCGCTCTTGACCATGGCCAGCGCTTCCGGCAGCGCATCGACGCCGAATACCGGAATGGCAGTCTTACCCTGGGCTTTCAGTGACTCGACTGCCCCCATTGCCATGCCGTCGTTGTTGGCGATGACCACTTCGATCTTGTTGGCGTTGGGGCCGGAGATCCAGGCATCCATCTTGTCTTTCGCCATAGCGGTATCCCACATACCGGTATCCATGTGCAGTTGCTCGGTCTTGACGCCGCCATCGTTCAGGGTCTTGACCACGTAGGAGGTGCGCGCTTCGGCATCCGGGTGACCCGGCTCCCCTTTCAGCAGCACGAACTGGATCACGCCATCCTTGTTCAGATCCCACTCCGGATGGGCTTTCCAGTGTTTGGCAATCAGCTGACCCTGGATGATCCCTGACTCCTTGGAGTCGGTGCCCACGTAGTAGGCCTTGTCGTAGCTGGCCAGATCGGTAGCGCTCGGCTCCTTGTTGTAGAAGACCACCGGGATATCTTCGCCACGGGCTTTCTCAATCACCACCGGTGCCGCAGCCGGGTCTACCAGGTTGATGGCCAGCGCCTTCACCCCTTTGGCCAGCAGCACGTCGATCTGGTCGTTCTGTTTGGACTGGTCATTCTGGGAGTCGTTCATCAGCAGCTCCACCCCCGGAGTGGCTGCCGCCTCCTTCTCGATGGCCTTGCGCACGACCGCCATGAAGTTGTCGTCGTATTTGTAGACGGTTACCCCGATACGGGTGTCAGCCTGGGCATTGGCTCCAGCCATCATGCCCATCAGCAGGGCGGCAACTGTGGTCAGTTTTTTCATTATGTGTGCTCCGATGTGTCTATCTGTGTTGTAGGGTGGCGAGCAATTGAGCAAGCGCCAATCAATGTAATCAGTTTGTTGTCATTTCTTCTGTGATCATGACGACAAAATGAAAACGTTTACACTCTGTTACATTGAAACTTTATATTTATTTTTCAAATACATATAAATAAAAATCAGATTTGAGACTCAATCTTTCCCACAGCATTGAGGCTAGTCGTTACTGGTCTGTTGTCAAAATGGCGCACTAGCTCGACAGTCGCTTCAATAGCTGGATTAACGGAGAGTGCAGCCCCAACGGTAACGACGCTCAAGCAGTTGATACTCGGGACGCACGCTCTGGCTCCAGGAGTCATCACCGCCCACCCCCATGTGGGCGCCATCGAGACAGACCCACAGCCCCTCTTCAGCCACCAGATCGCTCTGGTGACGGGCGGCGGCCAACTGCTGCTGACTGAAGCGGCTGGCACTGAAATGGAAGCTGCCGTTCACCGTCGTGCTGCCCAGCTGCAACTGGCGGGTATCACAGCGCAAGCCGTTGTCACTCGGGAAGATGTAAGGGGTGTGCATGGCCTCCAGCGGCAGACTCCAGCGCCCAAGATCGGCACCCAGCAGGCGATCCGGATAGTTTTCGTGCGGGCCACGCCCCAGCCATTCGGCTCGCGCTGGCACCTCGGCCAGATGAAGCAGCAGGCCAATCCGCGGCAGCGACGGCAGCACCTGTGCCAGCTCGGTTTCTATCTCCAGGCTCATGGCGCCATCGTCGGTAAAGCGGTGATGCCAGTGACTCACCAGCAGCAGCTCATCGTGGTGGAAGTAACCATGGCTGACCCGGATATCCCCTCCAGCGACCGCAATCCCCAGACAACGGTGCTGCCACTGACCGAGACCACACACCTGCCAGCGAGCAATCCAGGAGCTAGGGTCGGCGTGATCCGCTTCGCTGGCGCCGATGTCGTTGTCGAGTGGCGCCCGGTAGAAGTGATCCATGATCGGCGCCAGCAACTGCTCCTGCCCCGATTTTTGCCAACTGGTGATGCGACCGCTCTGCTTGTCGAGCCGCCACTGACTGTTTGCGGTGGTGACCATCCAGCTATCCGGCTGATCGCTCAGGGTAGCGGCAGCGACGGGCGCAGGCAGAGCAAGGGGAGTCGGCAGGGTGAACTGCTGACGGGCGACCTTGTGATCTGCCTGCGACCAAGGGGTGGCCTGGGGCTGAACGATGGCCAGATCTAGCCAGGCCAGTGAGCCTGCCGTAAAGGGAGGCAGCCTCTCGCTCAGGGTCAACTCGACCACCCCTTGCGGCTCCAGCATGAGGGAAACCTCCCCCTGCTGCTGCACATGGCCGTTCTCACACAGCTGCCAGCAAAGCCGCTCGTTATCGGTTTCCCGAAACAGGTATTCACTCTCGATCCTCACCCGCAGCGGGGTGTGCTCAAGCAGAGTGAAGCGGAACGGCTGCTGGGCCCGCTTTGCCTCGAACAGGGTGGGATGGGGGGTGCGATCAGGGAACAGCAGACCGTTGCAGCAGAACTGGCGATCGTTTTGCACATCACCGAAGTCGCCGCCGTAGCCCCAGTAGTGGCGACCATCGGCGGTGTATTTGTCGAGCCCCTGATCGACCCAATCCCAGACAAACCCGCCTTGCAGGCGTGGATGATCGCGAAACGCCTGCCAGTAGTGGGCGTAGCCCCCCAAACTGTTACCCATGGCGTGGGCATATTCGCAGAGGATCAGCGGCCGGTGCTCGTCGGGCAGACCGATCCACTTGGCCAGCGCCCACTTGGGCACCGCCGGGAAGGGCTGATCCTGATGGGTTCTGGCATACATGGGGCAGATGATGTCGGTCGCCGGGGTATCGGCCCCGCCCCCCTCGTACTGCACCGGACGGCTCGGATCGCTGCGCTTGATCCAGCCATACATGGCATCGTGGGCCGGGCCGTAACCCGACTCGTTGCCGAGCGACCAGATGATGATGGAGGGGTGGTTGAAATCCCGTGCCACCATGCGGGTCGCCCGCTCCAGAAAGGCATTGCTCCAGGCGGGATCCCGCGCCAGCCGCCCCATGGGGGTCATGCCGTGGGTCTCCAGATTCGCCTCGTCCACCACATAGAGACCGAGCCGATCGCAGAGGCGATAGAAATCGGGGTGGTTGGGATAGTGGGAACAGCGCACCGCATTGAAGTTGTGCCGCTTCATCAGCAGCAGATCCCGCTCCATGGTGGCGCGATCGATGGCATAACCCTTGGCGGGATGGTGTTCATGACGGTTGGCACCACGAATAAGCAGCGGCTGACCGTTGACCCGCAGCAGGCCACCACGGATCTCCACCACCCGAAAGCCCACATCGCACGCCTCACTCTCGATGGCGCGGCCCTGCTCGTCCAGCAGGGTCAGGGTCAGGCGATAGAGATGAGGCGTCTCGGCGCTCCACTTGCGCGGCGCAGCCACGTCGAGCCAGAACTCGGCGCGATCGTCATACGCCCCTTTTTCATCAATGGCTTGGGTGCCGATCGGCTGGCGCAGGGTCGCAACCCGCTCGCTACCGTAATAGAGATTGGCCTCTACCGACAGACCGGCCCCATTGGCGACTTGCAGGGCAATCTTGAGACGGCCATCCCGATAGCAGGCATCCAGCTCAGGGGTCACCCGCATATCCATCAGATGGCGGGACGGTTTGTGCAGCAGGCTGACGGAGCGGAAGATCCCCGACAGCCACCACATATCCTGATCTTCCAGATAGGAGCCGTCGGACCAGCGCAGTACCAGCACCGCCAACCGGTTGCGACCGCTCTGCAGATAAGGAGTCAGATCGAATTCGGCGGGCAGCCGGCTGTCCTGGGAGTAACCGACCCAGCGGCCGTTGCAGAAGAGGTAGAAGGCGCTGCTCACCCCGTCGAAGATGATCCGGCTCTGGCCACTGGCCAGCCAGTCGGTAGGAAGTTCGAACTCGCGTGAGTAGCAACCGGTGGGGTTCTCTGCTGGCACTCGGGGCGGATCGCAAGGAAAGGGGTACTTGATATTGGTATAGATGGGGCCATCGGTGGGCGGCCGCGCGGCCGGATAGGCGGCATCCAGCTGCCAGTTACCCGGTACGGTAATGGGAGTGGCATCCACCATATCCTGCGCCAGCCAGCTCTCGGGCACCAATTCGGGAGCGGCAAAGAAGGAGAAGCGCCACTCGCCATCGAGCAAGAGACGGGAGGAAGAGGCCAGATCACCCCTGGCATCCGCTTCGCTGCGCCAGCTGAACATGGGGGTATGGGCTGCCAGCCGGTTTACCGACGTAATAGCCTGAGTCTGCCAATCCTGACGCGCCACTATCTCCCTGAGCATTCACTCTCTCCCTGCTGATTGGAAAACGTATTCAGTCTAGAGAAGTATGACGCAGGGAACGGCGATCTCGCTCACACAGATGTAAACGATTACACTAATTTTGTTAAGTAAAGCGGAGTAAAAATGATTAAAAATAGGTAAAACAATAACTGTGCAAGAAATGGCCCCGAACAGGGCCGCAAAAGGGGGCTATCCGGCCCGAACCGGTGCCACCGAGTGGCGATTGATCAGGGTGGGGGTATAGATCCTGCTCTGGGTCGCGTCACTCTCCCCCGCCGCCAGCTGAATGGCCAGCTTGGCCGCCTGGGCCGCCATCAACTCGATGGGATAGCGCATGGTGGAGAGCTTGGGCCTCAGGTATCTGGCATAGATGATGTCATCGAAGCCCACCACCGAAACCTCCTCCGGCACTCGCAGGCCGTTGTCCGCCAGCACCGAGATGGCGCCCGCCGCCATGGCATCGTTATAGGCCACCACGGCGGTCACCTTGAGCCCCTTGGCCAACAGGTTGAGCATGGCGCGCTCGCCCCCCTCCTCGTTCGGGGTGCCACTCTCGATAAGCTCGGGATCGGCTGCCAGACCGGCTTCCATCAGCCCATCCTGATACCCCTGCAGACGCAAGGTGGCATCCTCGATGGCGTGATCCGAGCTGATAAAGGCGATATGGCGGTGACCCAGTTCGATCAGGTGGCGAGTCGCCGTAGCCGCCCCCAGCCGGTTGTTGAGAGCGATGCAGCGTCCCCTGAGGGCCGGAATATCGCGGTTGATCAGTACCATACCGGGCACCCGCATGGCGTAATCGTAAAGTTCCTCGTCGCTCAGCGCCTTGCTGTGCACCACCAGCGCCTCGCAACGCTTGCCGATCAGCAGCTCGATCGCTTCACGCTCCTGACGCGCCTTGTGAAAACCGTTACCCATCAGCAGGTGAAGGTTCTGCTCGACGGCCACGCCGGAGACCCCCTTCACCAGTGCACCGAAGAAGGGATCGGCTACATCACCGACCACCACCCCCATGGTGTCGCAAGTCTGGCTCACCAGTGCCCGCGCGTTGGCGTTGGGGGTGTAGCCCAGTTCGGCCATGGCCTTCTGCACCACTTCGCGAGACGCGGCACTGGCCTTGGGGGAGTTGTTCATCACCCGTGAAACCGTTGCCACCGACACATTGGCCAAACGGGCGACATCCTTGATGGTGCTCATGCTGTTTTCACTTCTTTCACTGTGCAATAGAGCGCCATTATACCCAGCAAACCCATTGAAAACAGGGGTGAAACGCATATCTGCCGTCAGGATGACCATAAAAACAGTGTAATCGTTTACACTATTTTGCAAGCAAGCTCACAGTTTGGTCGCCACACCCTCGGCTAGACTGCTTCCAGACACTTTTTCAGTGGAGAGCAAGATGAACGTTCTGGTCACCGGCGGTTGCGGATATATCGGCAGCCACACCTGTCTGGCCCTGCAAGCGGCAGACATGAATCCCGTGGTGGTCGACAACCTCGGCAACAGCAAGCGCAGCGTGCTGGCCCGAGTCGCCGCCATCAGCGGCCTGCAACCCTTGTTCTATCAAGGGGATATTCGCGATGGGGCTCTGCTGGACCGGATCTTCGCCGAGCAGCAGATCGACGCGGTGATCCACTTTGCCGCCCTCAAGGCGGTCGGTGAATCGACCCGCATTCCACTGGATTACTACGAGAACAACCTCGGCGGCACCCTCACCCTGCTGCAGGCGATGAAGCGGGCTGGCGTGCACAATCTGGTGTTCAGCTCTTCGGCCACCGTCTACGGCGATCCCGCCAGCCTGCCGATCCGCGAGGATTTCCCTCGCAGCGCCACCAACCCTTACGGGCGATCCAAGCTGATCATCGAGGAGATCCTCGAAGATCTGCAGCTGGCCGAACCCCACTGGAGCATGACCCTGCTGCGCTACTTCAATCCGGTCGGCGCCCACGAATCGGGCACCATGGGTGAAGACCCGCAAGGCATTCCCAACAATCTGATGCCCTACATCACTCAGGTCGCCATCGGCCGTCGCGACTGCCTGTCGGTCTTTGGAAACGATTACCCAACTGTTGATGGCACCGGCGTGCGCGACTACATCCACGTGATGGATCTCGCCGAGGGGCACGTCAAGGCGCTGCAACACTGTGCCGGCAAGGGTGGCGTGCACACCTACAACCTGGGCACCGGCGAGGGCCAGAGCGTGTTGCAGCTGGTCGCCGCTTTCTCTGCAGCCTGTGGCAAGCCGCTGCCATTTCGCATCGAACCGCGCCGCCCGGGCGACATCGCCGCCTGCTGGGCCGATCCGGCCAAGGCGCAGCGTGAACTGGGCTGGCAGGCGACCCGCAACATCGACGCCATGTGCGCCGACAGCTGGCGCTGGCAATCCGCCAATCCGAGCGGTTACGAGGAGTAGGCCTGCCTGCTCCCCGGTAATAAACGACTCTATTTTTCAATACCTTACTCAGGAGAGATGATGTTCAACCCCGTCGATCATCCCCATCGCCGCTTCAACCCGCTGACCGGCCAGTATGTGCTGGTCTCCCCCCACCGGGCCAAACGCCCCTGGCAGGGACAGGTGGAGAAGGTGAGTCAGGCCCCCAAACAGGCCCACGATCCCGACTGCTTCCTCTGCGCGGGCAACACCCGGGTCACTGGCGACATCAACCCCGACTACAAGGGCACTTTTGTCTTTACCAACGACTTCGCCGCTCTGATGCAGGATACTCCGGCCGCCGATAGCGCCAGCGATCCCCTGCTGAAACTGGAAGCCGCCCGCGGCACCAGCCGGGTCATCTGCTTCTCGCCGGACCACGGCAAAACCCTGCCCGAACTGCCGCTGCCCGCCATCGAGGGGGTGCTCACCACCTGGATGGATCAGGTCGCCGAGCTGTCGGCCCAGTGGGAGTGGGTGCAGGTCTTTGAAAACAAAGGGGCCGTTATGGGCTGCTCCAACCCGCACCCCCACGGCCAGATCTGGGGCAGCGACTTCCTGCCCAACGAAATCGCCCGTGAAGAGCAGCACCAGCGCGACTGGCTGGCCGAGCATGGCCGCCCCATGCTGTTGGAATATGTGGAGCGGGAGCTGGCGGATCGCTCGCGTATCGTGGTGGAGACCGAGCACTGGCTTGCCGTGGTTCCCTTCTGGGCCGCCTGGCCGTTCGAAACCCTGCTGCTGCCCAAAGCGCACGTCCCCTCCATGCTCAATATGACCCAGGCCCAGCAACAGGATCTGGCAGTGGCGCTCAAGGAGCTCACCAGCCGCTACGACAACCTGTTCGAGTGCAGCTTCCCCTACTCCATGGGCTGGCACTTTGCACCGCCCAAATCGGATTGCCCCGAGGCGTGGCAGTTGCATGCCCACTTCTATCCGCCACTGCTGCGCTCCGCCACCGTGCGCAAATTCATGGTCGGCTTCGAGATGCTGGCCGAAACCCAGCGCGACCTTACCCCCGAGCAGGCTGCCGAGCGGCTGCGTGCCCTGAGCCCCGTTCACTACAACCAGACCAGCCACACCAATGAGGAGGCCCTATGACTCCCAGCCAACGCGTCAGCACCGTTTTTGCCGAGCAATTTGCCAAAGCGCCCGATCTGCTGGTGCGCGCCCCCGGCCGCGTCAACCTCATCGGTGAACATACCGACTACAACGACGGCTTCGTGCTGCCCTGCGCCATCGACTACGAGACCTGCGTCGCCATTGGCCTGCGCAATGACAGGCAAGTGCAGGTGATCGCCGCCGACTACGACAACCAGCGCGACCAGTTCGACCTCGACCAGCCCATCGAGCACCACCCCAGCCAACGCTGGAGCGACTACATCCGCGGCGTGGTGAAATATCTGCAAGAGCGCGGCTATGCCCTGCACGGCCTCGATCTGGTGGTCTCCGGCAACGTACCGCAGGGAGCAGGCCTCTCCTCCTCCGCCTCGCTGGAAGTAGCCATCGGTCAGGCCTTCAAAGAGGCGCTGGGGCTCGACATCAGCCAGGCCGAGATCGCCCTCAACGGTCAGCAGGCGGAGAACAAGTTCGTCGGCTGCAACTGCGGCATCATGGATCAGATGATCTCCGCCAGCGGCAAAACGGATCATGCCCTGCTGCTCGACTGCCGCTCGCTGGAGACCCGTCTCATCCCCATGCCTGCGGATCTGGCGGTGCTGATCGTCAACTCCAATGTGCGTCGCGGTCTGGTGGACAGCGAATACAACACCCGCCGCCAGCAGTGCGAAGCGGCCGCCCGTCACTACGGAGTCAAGGCGCTGCGCGACCTCGACCTGACCGGACTGGAAGCGGGCAAGGCCGGGCTGGATGAGGCCTGCTATCGCCGTGCCCGCCACATCGTCGGTGAAAACGCCCGCACCCTGGCGGCGGCCGATGCACTGGCAAGCCACGATCTGACCCGCCTCGGCGAGCTGATGGCCGAATCGCACGCCGCCATGCGCGATGACTTCGAGATCACAGTGCCCGCCATCGACGGGCTGGTGGAGATCATCAAGGCTAAAATCGGCACCGATGGCGGCGTGCGGATGACTGGCGGCGGCTTCGGCGGCTGCGTGGTCGCCCTGCTGCGCCCGGAGAAAGTGGCCGAGGTGATTGCCGCCGTCGAGGCGGAGTATCCGGCCATCTCGGGCCTCAAGGCCGACTGCTACGTCTGCCGCGCCAGCGCCGGTGCAGGCAAGCTATGAGCAGCGCCATGACCCCGTTCGAGCTGGAAAATGAAGAGGGGCTGCGCCTGCGCGGCCTCGACTTCGGCGCCACCCTCACCTCCCTCACCCTGCCGGTGGCGGGCAAACGGCGTGAAGTGCTGCTGGGCTGTGCCGACGACGCCTATCCCACCCAGCAGGTGTGGCTGGGTGCGGTGGCAGGACGCTTTGCCAACCGCATCGGCGGTGCCGAGCTGGTGCGGGATGGCGAGCACTGGCCGCTGAATGCCAATCAGGCACCCAACTGTCTGCACGGCGGGCAGGCTGGCTTTCATCGCCAGCGCTGGCAAATCAAGGAGCGGGAAGCGGATCGTGTCAAGCTGGCGTTGCTCTCCCGGGCGGGGGATCAGGGCTTTCCCGGCAATCTTCGGGTCACCCTGGAGTACCGGCTGGAGCAGGGCGATCTGGTGGTGGATTTCATCGCCAGCACAGATGCCGCTACGCCGGTCAGCCTCACCAGCCACGCCTACTTCAATCTCGATGGGCAAACCGATGGCGGCGATATCCGTGACCACCTCATCAGCATCAATGCCGACCACTTCCTGCCGACCGACCCGAGCGGTTTGCCGATCACCATCACTCCGGTGGAGGGGCCATTCGATCTGCGCCAAGAGCGCCTTGTCGGGCAGGATTGGCTGAGTCATCCCCAGCAGCAACAAGCCAAGGGGTACGATCATGCCTTTGTGCTCAACGGCCCAACGCAAGTGTGGGCTGCTCGCGTGGTATCAGGGGACAGGCAGCTGGCGATGGAGGTCTACACCAACCAACCCTCGCTGCAGTTTTACACCGGCAACTGGCTGGCCAATACCCCGAACCGCAGCGGCCTGTCGCACCGGGATCACGACGGCTTCTGTCTTGAGGCGCAACAGCTGCCGGACAGCCCCAATCGCCCCGAGCTGGGCAACCCCTGGCTGATGCCGGGCGGGCGTTATCACCACCAAACCCGCTACCGTTTTATCCGCGACTGACTTAAAGGTTTCATGATTTTTACATAGCCTCGGCAGTCACTATCGAGCAAGATAAGCCGCCCCGAGACCCTCCCGGGGCGTTTTTACATCAACGAAGTTAAGGATTGTTTGTTCGATGACTGACACCTATAGCCTGCTGGTCGCCTTTATTCTGGGCGTCGTCGAGGGGCTGACCGAGTTCCTCCCCGTCTCCTCCACCGGCCACATGATTATCGTCGGCCATCTGCTGGGCTTTGAAGGGCCCAAGGCTGCCACCTTCGAAGTGGTGATCCAGCTTGGCTCCATCCTCGCCGTAGTCGCCGTCTTCTGGCGCCGCCTGTTTGGTCTGATTGGCATCCACTTTGGCCAGAAGCCGTCCCGGGATCACGCCACCCTATCGCTGATCCACGTCATCCTCGGCATGATGCCCGCCATTGTGGTCGGTCTGGCCATCCACAGCTGGATCAAGGCCAACCTGTTTGGTCCGCAGACCGTCATGTACGCGCTGGTCGCGGGGGGCATCCTGCTCATCATCGCCGAGAAGTTCCGCCCTGCAGTCACAGCCGAAACCCTGGATGACATCAGCTACAAGCAGGCGTTCGGCATCGGTCTGTTCCAATGTCTGGCCCTGTGGCCCGGCTTCTCCCGCTCCGGCGCCACCATCAGTGGTGGCATGCTGATGGGGATCAGTCGTCACGCCGCCGCCGAGTTCTCCTTCATCATGGCGGTGCCCATGATGGTGGCAGCCAGCGGGCTTGATCTCTACAAGAGCCGCGATTTCCTCTCGATGGCCGACTTCCCGATGTTTGCCGTGGGCTTTATCACCGCCTTCGTGGTGGCGATGTTTGCGATCAAGACCTTCCTGACATTGATCCGCCGCATCGACTTTATACCGTTCGCCATTTACCGCTTTATCGTGGCATTCGCCGTCTATCTGGTGTTTGTCGCCTGACCGGCAGCCAGCAATGAAATGAAAAAAGGGACCAATCTGGTCCCTTTTTCTATGGCGTCATGGTGCTCAGTAGAGGTGCTGGCTGATGCCGTTCAGCAGCCGCGACAGCCCCTTGGTGAACTGCACCGGCGCATCCTGCACGGTGTAGCAGAGGCAACCGTCCGGCGTATGCGGGCTGTGAGAGTGGCTGGCATCGCGCCAGATGAAATCTCCCGCCTTGTAAAGGGTATCGCCATCCTGAATATTGCCCGCCAGCAGCAAGGTCAGCTCATAGCCCTGATGGGTGTGCTCGGGGATGCGGCCGCCCGCTTCGATATGGAGCAGGCTGGCGCGTGCCCCCATCTCGTCCAGCGGCAGACTCTGCTGACGAATGGCCCCGATATGGCGCCACTTGGGCGAACGGTAGCGGGCCAGCACCCGTGGCAAACGGTAGGCGTGACCGGCAACCTCCAGCTCGCCGTGCTGCGTTCGGGGCTGGTCATGTGTTGGCTCGGAGAGGGGCTCTGCCAGCGGCTGCGCCAGAATATCCGCCAGCATGGCGTCGAATCCGGCGTCCAGTCCCGCTTCATCGCGGGAGTCCAGCTCGGGCTCTGCTGGCGAGGCAAGATATTGCTGCGCCAGCTCCTCTTCGAATGTCTTCAGTCGGGCAGCACAATCGGGGCAGAGTTCACAGTGGGCGGAGAGCCCCACCGCCAGCGGCAGAGGGAGCTCGTCGGCGGCGAAGGCGCGCAGCATAGGGTCGGTCGGATGGGCTTTAATCATGGCCTTGCTCCACTTGCTCTTTCAGTTTCTGTAACGCCAGCCGGAGGCGGGACTTGATGGTACCGAGCGGCACGCCGAGTCGCTCCGCCAACTCCTGCTGGGAGAACTCCTGCAGATAGATGCCGCGCACCACCTGCTGTTGCGGCTCCGGCAGGGTGCCCAGATAGTGGGCCATCTGACGGGTCAGCACCGCATCCTCACCGCCGCTCAGGTGCTCCTCCTCGGCCTGAAACTCCAGCACCGGCCACAGCTCCTCGGCACAGAGATCCTCCTTGCTGGCGCGACGACGGCGCAGCATGTCGAAGCACTGGTTGCGCATCACGGTGTAGATCCAGGTGGTCGGCGCCCCCTTCTCGGGGTGGTAGAGGCGCGCCTTTTGCCACACCAGCAGCATGGTCTCCTGCACCAGCTCCATGGCGTTGGCTTCGCTGCCGAGGTGGCGCAGGCCGTAGCTGCGAATACGCGGCGCAAAGTGTTGGAACAGGCGGGCAAAAGCAGCCTTGTCGGCCTGCTCTGCCACCCTGATCAGCAGAGATTTGAGGTCGCCATCCGGGTTATCCATCACGGGCGAAGTCCTGCGTATGGTCGAGTGTGGTTGGCCAGTATATGCCATTGCGCCATCCCTTTGGTGTGCTGTCGAACATGCTGTGGTGATGACTTGTACGACGCTGCGGCAGTGGCGGATCAGCGGGTCAGAAAAAATCAGTGACTGGCCACCAGTACCCCCTTGAGCAGGGCGATGGCGGGCTGATTGTCGGCAGCGGCCAGCAGCAGCTGCTTCTGTTCGGGGGGGATCGGCAGCACCTCCAGCCAGCGCTGGGCCACCCAGTTGCCATCGTCCCAGCAGGGGGCGGGATAGAGGGCGGCGTAGTCGGGATAGTCGGCAAACACCTCTCGCAATGCCTCGACCAGCGGTTGCTGATCGGGATGGAGCCGGCGGGGCGGCCAAGCCGTCAGCGGCGTCACCTCGCCGATACGCAGGCCATCCTGCTCCTGCCACAGATCCTCTATCTGCACCCGCTCCATCCCCTGCACTGTGATCCCCAGCATGCCGTCCGGCAGCCGGTCGAAATCGATGATGGTGACCCGGGTGGCGATGGGCAGCATGTTGCGCAAGGCGTCGGGCTGGCGAGGGTCCACCATGCAGAGGGCAAAGCCGGACTCCCCCGCCTCGGCGATCATCCGCTGGTATCTCGGTTCGAAGATCCTCAGCGGCATGATGCCGCCGGGCAGCAGGTGGGCAGATAGGGGAAACAGCGCCAGTCGCATCGCAAACTCCTCGGTTGGGAACCCCTGTTGATACGCCGGGCCAGAGGGAGGAGATCATTCCCGTCATCGGAAAGGAAAAACCCTTAACAATCAGGGGAAAATAGCCTGGACAAGCCGCTTCGATATGCAGTAGAAATGGATAAGCACCGTAATTTCCGCCCAATATTCTGGAATATGGCGCTAAACGCAGTGAAATATCCGCCCGACAGCGAGCGGCGGGTCATCCCTATAGTTTTCTCGGGCCGATGCGGGTAAAATTCACGCCCTTATATATCAGTCATTTTTCGACGCGCAACCTTGGTGGTCAGTTATGAAAGAGCATATTCATCATCTACTTGAACAAACGGTAGCCAATCTCAAGTCAGCAGGCGTCCTGCCGGCAGACCTGGAAGCCCGCGTGCAAGTAGACCGATGCAAGGAAAAAGCTCACGGCGACCTGGCTACCAACCTGGCCATGCTGCTGGCCAAACCAGCCCGCAAGAATCCCCGTGAGCTGGCGGCTGCCATCATCGAGCACCTGCCTGCCTCCGACCTGATCGCCAAGGTCGAGATCGCCGGCCCCGGCTTCATCAACTTCTTCTTCGACCAGCGCTGGCTGGCCGGTCAGGTCGAAGCCATGGTGACCTCTGCCAACGCCAACGTACGGTTGCCCGCGCCACAAACCGTGGTGGTGGACTACTCCGCCCCTAACGTGGCCAAAGAGATGGCGGTGCACCACATCCGTTCCACCGTACTCGGTGACGTAGCTGCGCGCGCGCTGGAATTCCTCGGCCACAAAGTGATCCGTGCCAACCACATCGGCGACTGGGGCACCCAGTTCGGCATGCTGATCGCCTACCTGGAGAAGATGTCCAACGAACACGCCAGCGACATGGCACTCAAGGATCTGGAAGCCTTCTACACCCAGGCCAAGCGTTGCTACGACGAAGACGAAGCCTTCGCCGAGCGTGCCCGTAACTACGTGGTCAAGCTGCAGGGCGGCGACGAGTACTGCCGTACCATGTGGAAGAAGCTGGTCGACATGACCATGGAACAGAACCAGATCAACTATGACCGCCTGAATGTCTCCCTGACCAACAAGGACATCATGGGCGAGTCCATGTACAACGACATGCTGCCGGAGATCGTGGCCGACCTGAAAGCCAAGGGGCTGGCGGTCGAGAGCGAAGGCGCTACCGTTGTCTTCCTGGACGAGTTCAAGAACAAGGATGGCGAGGCCATGGGCGTCATCATCCAGAAGAGCGATGGCGGTTTCCTCTACACCACCACCGACATCGCCTGTGCCAAATACCGTTATGAAACTCTGGGCGCCGACCGTGTCATGTACTTCATCGACTCCCGTCAGCACCAGCACCTGATGCAGGCCTGGACCATCACCCGCAAGGCGGGTTATGTGCCGGAATCCGTGCCGCTCGAGCACCACGCCTTCGGCATGATGCTGGGCAAGGATGGTCGTCCCTACAAGACCCGTTCCGGTGGCACCGTCAAGCTGGTTGACCTGCTGAACGAGGCCGAAGAGCGCGCCGCCGCCCTGCTGGAGAGCCGCAACAGCGACCTCTCTGCCGAAGAGAAGGCCAACGTGGTCAACGCCATCGCCATGGGCGCGGTCAAGTATGCGGATCTCTCCAAGAACCGCACTACCGACTACATCTTCGACTGGGATCTGATGCTGTCGTTTGAAGGCAACACTGCCCCTTACCTGCAGTACGCCTACACCCGTATCCAGTCCATCTTCCGCAAGACCAACATCGATGCCGAGACGCTGACCGGTAACGTGACCCTGAACGAAGAGGCCGAAGAGGTGCTGGCCCAGAAGCTGATCCAGTTCTCCGACGCGGTCAACGGCGTGGCCGACAAAGGTATGCCGCACCTGCTCTGTACCTACCTGTACGAGTTGTCCGGCAACTTCATGACCTTCTATGAAGCCTGCCCGATCAACAAGGATGGCGTGGACGAGGCAACCCGTCAGAGCCGTCTGCTGCTGTGCGCCGCCACCGCCAAGGTGCTGAAACTGGGCCTCGGCGTACTGGGCATCCATACCCTGGAGCGCATGTAATAGATGGCAACCCGGGATTATGTCGGCAGCCGCCCGCGACGTCGGGCGGGTGGCCGCAATACCAAGAAAGCGGCCCCTCGCCGCTTTCCTGTTATTCCAGTGCTGCTGGTCGTGGCACTGCTGGCAGGCTTTGGTGGCTTCCTTTACATGATCAATGGCAAGGGCAACGACGCCCCCACCATCGAGGAGCAGGTAAAGGCCAACAAGCCAAAAGCGCAGAATAACGGGCTGCCTCAGGAGAAGTGGAGCTACATCGAACGGCTTGAGAACAAGCAGGTCGATATCATAGAGCCGCCGACCCAGCCAGGTGTGCTGCCGCCACCACCGGCAGATACCATGACCCTGCAACCGGAAAAACTGCCGCAGCCGGTGCCGACCGACATTCCCCAACCGGGAACACCTATCGGCCAGCCCAAGCCCTATCAGCCCAATCCGGCGACCACCCCTTCCACCTCCGGTGCACCGGTTGCCAGCGCGCAAGAGCAGGTGATCGACCGCAAGGCAGAACGGGAACGGATGGAGCGAGAGATCCGTGCCGAGCTGGAACGGGAGCGCGCCGAAGCGGCCAAGGCCAAAGCGGCGACCCCGCCAGCCCAGACCGCAGCCGCCGACAGCGGTCGCTACATGATGCAGTGCGCCGCCCTGCGCTCGCAGGATTCCGCAGAGTCGCTCAAGGCGCGTATCGCCTTCACCGCCGGCCTCTCTTCCAGCCTGCAGGTGATCAATGGCGCCAACGGCACCGTCTACAAGGTGATGGTGGGCCCCTTCAACGGCAAGGCGGCCGCCGACGCGGCCAACAGCAAGCTGCAGAGCTCCGGCATCAGCGGCTGCATTCCCAAGAAGGGTTAGCATACTGTCACCAGCAGGAGAACCAGAGCATGACAAATTCGAAACAGCCACCAAATGGCCTTCCGGTTTACCGCTTAATTACTGGGCCTGATGACGCGACATTTTGTTTTCGTGTCAGCGAGGCACTAGCTCAAGGCTACACGCTGTATGGTTCTCCCTCGGCGACGTTCAATGGCCAAACTGTGATCGTGTGCCAAGCGGTAGTCTGGTCTGAAACAAAATAATGCGGATAGTTTGCAGCTGGGCCGGGTGGCAACACCCGGCCCTGTTCTTTTGGTGTCACTCGCACCCACGCTCTTTATTACCCCGTTTATCCCGACCAAAGGCAGGGTTGAAAAGCCCGTTTGCCATCCCCATCTTTCTTGCCATGCACAGTCAGGCCGTCATTCGGCTCAAGCGAGGTAAGTAAAGTGACTACCATAGTTTCAGTTCGCCGCAACGGTCAGGTCGTCATCGGTGGCGATGGCCAGGTCTCTCTTGGCAACACCGTCATGAAGGGCAACGCCCGCAAGGTTCATCGTCTCTACAACGGCAAGGTGCTGGCCGGTTTCGCTGGCGGTACCGCCGACGCCTTCACCCTGCTCGAGCGTTTCGAAGCAAAACTGCAGGCCCATCAGGGTAATCTGGAGCGCGCCGCCGTGGCGCTGGCCAAAGATTGGCGCACTGATCGCGCCCTGCGCCGTCTCGAAGCGCTGCTGGCCGTGGCCGACGAACACAAATCCTTCATCATCACCGGCAACGGTGACGTGGTGCAGCCGGAGCACGATCTCATAGCCATCGGCAGCGGCGGCAACTTCGCCCAGTCCGCCGCCATCGCGCTGCTGGAAAACACCGAGCTGGATGCCAGGACCATTGTCGAGAAGTCCCTCAAGATTGCGGGCGACATCTGCGTATTCACCAACGGCAACCACACCATCGAAGTGCTGGACTACGCTGCCAAGTAAGGCCGCCAGCCAAACCCTATTTCCCAAGGGGCGGGCACTGCCCGCCCCGGATACAGGAACACCATCATGTCCGAGATGACCCCGAGAGAAATCGTCCACGAGCTGGACAGACACATCATTGGTCAGGCCGATGCCAAGCGCGCCGTTGCCGTTGCCCTGCGCAATCGCTGGCGCCGGATGCAGCTCAACGAAGAGATGCGCCATGAAGTGACCCCGAAAAACATCCTGATGATCGGCCCGACCGGTGTCGGCAAGACCGAGATCGCCCGTCGTCTGGCCAAGCTGGCCAACGCCCCCTTCATCAAGGTGGAAGCGACCAAGTTCACCGAAGTGGGCTATGTCGGCAAGGAAGTAGACAGCATCATCCGCGATCTGACCGATGCCGCCATCAAGCTGGTGCGCGAAACCGAGATGGAGAAGATGAAATATCGCGCCGAGGAAGCCGCCGAAGAGCGCATCCTCGACGCCCTGCTGCCCAACCCGCGCAACACCTGGGGTGAGGAAGAGAAAGCCGACAACTCCAACACCCGTCAGATCTTCCGCAAGAAACTGCGCGAAGGTCAGCTGGATGACAAGGAGATCGAGCTGGAGCTCTCCGCCTCCCCGATGGGCGTCGAAATCATGACCCCGCCGGGCATGGAAGAGATGGCCAACCAGCTGCAGGGGCTGTTCCAGAACCTGGGCCAGAACCAGAAGAAGAAGCGCAAGATCAAGGTCAAAGAAGCCATGAAGGCGCTGATCGAAGAGGAAGCGGCCCGTCTGGTCAATCCGGAAGAGCTGAAGCAGAAAGCGATCGCTGCGGTCGAGAACAACGGCATCGTCTTCCTCGACGAGATCGACAAGATCTGCAAGCGTGGTGAGAGCTCGGGCCCCGATGTCTCCCGTGAAGGGGTACAGCGCGACCTGCTGCCGCTGGTTGAAGGTTGCACCGTCAACACCAAGCACGGCATGGTCAAGACCGACCATATCCTGTTTGTCGCCTCCGGCGCCTTCCAGATCGCCAAGCCGTCCGACCTCATCCCCGAGTTGCAGGGCCGTCTGCCGATCCGGGTCGAGCTGACCGCCCTGACCACCGATGACTTCGAGCGCATCCTGACCGAACCGAACGCCTCGCTGACCGATCAGTACAAGGCGCTGATGGCCACCGAAGGGGTCAACATCGAGTTCACCAAGGATGGCATCCGCCGTCTGGCCGAAGCGGCCTGGCAGGTCAACGAGCGTACCGAGAACATCGGTGCCCGTCGTCTGCACACCGTGATGGAGCGCCTGATGGAAGATATCTCCTATGACGCCTCCGAGAAGTCCGGCGAGACCTTTGTCATCGACACCGACTACGTCAACGCCCATCTCGGTGCGCTTGTCGAGGATGAGGATCTGAGCCGCTTTATTCTGTAAGCGCAGTTCTGTTTGTAAAAAAACGCCTCCAGAAATGGGGGCGTTTTGCATTTTAAGACCCAGCGCCCTCCTCTCTATATCCCACTCGCACCCAGCAGCAAGACACTCAACTGGTATACCTATTTTTGTATATCTTTGAATTTTATCGAATTACCCCTGACGAGATATATAAATAGACACTTGATTTGCATCAATTGCCCGCCCCGACTGACTGGGTAGCCTAGCCCCAGAATGATGTTTTATTACTCCAAACTAGAGGCAATCATGAGCAAAGTCAGACTGGTCGTTGTGGGCAACGGCATGGTGGGGCACCGCTTCATCGAAGAGTTGATCGAGCGGGCCGAGCCGGGCCGCTACGAGATCACCGTCTTCGGTGCAGAACCCCGTCCCGCCTACGATCGCGTCCATCTCTCCTCCTACTTCTCCCATCACACCAGCGAAGATCTCTCCCTCGTCAAACCCGGCTTCTACGACAAGCACGGCATCCGCCTGCTGCTCGGCGAAGCGGTGAAAAAAATCGACAGGGCCAACCGCGAAGTGCACTCCAACAAGGGCACTGTGGTCGGGTACGACAAGCTGGTGCTGGCCACCGGCTCCTACCCCTGGGTGCCGCCCATTGCGGGCAGTCAGCACCACGAGTGCTTCGTCTATCGCACAATCGAGGATCTGAAAGCCATCCGCAGCGCCGCCAAGAGCGGCAAGAGCGGGGTGGTGATCGGGGGCGGTCTGCTTGGCCTTGAAGCGGCAGGTGCCCTCAAGGCACTGGGTCTCGAGACCCACGTGGTGGAGTTTGCTCCTGTGCTGATGGCCGAGCAGCTCGACGGTCAGGGTGGCCAGCTGCTGCGCCGCAAGATTGAATCCATGGGCGTGCAGGTACACACCAGCAAGAGCACCAGCGAGATCCTGATGCATGGCGGTGAGCAGGCGAAGCACCGCCTCGCCTTTGCCGACGGCAGCCAGCTGGAAGTAGACGTAGTGGTCTTCTCCACCGGCATTCGCCCGCAAGATACCCTGGGCCGCTACGGTGATCTCGTCATCGCTGAGCGCGGCGGTATCGTCATCGACGATCACTGCCTCACCTCCGACCCCGACATCTATGCCATCGGCGAGTGCGCCGCCTGGCAGGGCCGCTTCTTCGGGCTGGTGGCGCCGGGCTACAAGATGGCCCAGATCACCGTCGACCACCTGCTCGGCGGCGACAGCCGTTTCGAGGGGGCGGACATGAGCGCCAAGCTCAAGCTGCTCGGCGTCTCCGTCGGCTCCATCGGTGATGCCCATGGTCGTACCCCGGGCAGCCACAGCTATGTGTTTCAGGACGATCAAGCCGGCGTCTACAAGAAGATCGTGGTGAGCGAAGACAACAGCCGATTGCTCGGCGCCGTGCTGGTGGGTGACGTGGAAGATTACGGCAACCTGCTGCAGATGATGCTCAACGCCCTGCCGCTACCGAGCCACCCGGACACCCTGATCCTGCCCGCCTACGCCGGTGCCAAGCCGACGCTGGGGGTGGATGCCCTGCCGGAAAGCGCCCAGATCTGCTCCTGCTTCGACGTCTCCAAGGGCGACATCGCCAAGGCGGTGGCCGAGGGTCACACCACCCTTGCCGCCATCAAGCAGCAGACCAAGGCCGGTACCGGCTGCGGCGGCTGCGTGCCGCTCATCAGTCAGGTGCTCAACGCCGAGCTGGTTAAGCAGGGCATCGAGGTCAACAACCACCTCTGCGCCCACTTCCCCCACTCCCGTCAGGAGCTGTTCCATCTGGTCAAGGTGGAGGGGATCAAGAGCTTCGACGAGCTGCTGGCCAAGCACGGTCAGGGCTATGGCTGCGAGGTGTGCAAACCGACCGTCGGCTCCATCCTCGCCTCCTGCTGGAACGAGCATGTGCTGAGCCCGCGCAACATCCCGCTGCAGGACACCAACGACATCTTCCTCGGCAACATGCAGAAGGACGGCAGCTACTCCGTCATCCCGCGCATGGCCGGTGGCGAAGTGACTCCGGAAGGGCTGCTGGCGGTGGCCGAAGTGGCCCGCGACTACAAGCTCTACACCAAGATCACCGGCGCCCAGCGCATCGGCCTGTTCGGGGCCCAGAAGGATGATCTGCCGGCCATCTGGCGCAAGCTGCTGGCGGCCGGATTCGAGACCGGTCAGGCCTACGCCAAGGCGCTGCGCATGGCCAAGACCTGCGTCGGCAGCACCTGGTGCCGCTTCGGCGTGCAGGACAGCGTTGGCCTCGGGGTCTTCCTCGAGAACCGCTACAAGGGGATTCGCACCCCGCACAAGATGAAGTTCGGCGTCTCCGGCTGTACCCGCGAATGTGCGGAAGCGCAGGGCAAGGATGTCGGCATCATCGCCACCGATGCGGGTTGGAACCTCTATGTGGGCGGCAACGGCGGCATGAAACCGCGCCATGCCGACCTGCTGGCGTCTGACCTCGACCGCGAGACCCTCATCAAGCTGATCGACCGCTTTATGATGTTCTACGTCACCAGCGCCGACAAACTGCAGCGCACCTCGGTCTGGCTCGGCAATCTGGAAGGGGGCGTCGACTACCTGCGCGAGGTGATCGTCGACGACAAGCTGGGACTGGCCGACACGCTGGAGCGCGATATCCAGACTCTCATCGACAGCTACGAGTGCGAATGGTCGCGCACCCTCAACGAAGAGGAGGCGCTCAAGCGCTTCAGCCACTTCATCAACAGCGACAAGCGCGATCCGGACGTTCAGTTCGTTGCCGAGCGCGACCAGCACCGACCGGCGACCCCGGCCGAGCGCATCCCCGTCTACCAGATCGAGGTGGAAACCAAATGATGAAATTAGCCTGCCAACTCAACGATATCCTGCCGGGAACCGGTGTCTGCGCTCTGATCGAGGGGCGCCAGATCGCCCTGTTTCGCCCGAACGCGGCGGCCGAGGTGTTCGCCATCGACAACCGGGACCCCTTCTTCGCCGCCAACGTGCTGTCGCGGGGCCTGATCTGCGAACACGACGGCGAACTCTGGGTCGCCAGCCCGCTCAAGAAGCAGCGCTTTCGCCTGAGCGATGGCCACTGTTTCGACAATCCTGCGATGTCGGTGCAGAGCTATCCCGTTGAAGTGCGCGACCAGCAGGTCTGGGTCGCCGTCTAAAGCCGATTTCACTCTCTTTCGGGCTGCCTGAGGGCAGCCCTTTCAAGGACTCACAAGATGTACACGGAAACCATCAACAAGTGCGCCGCCAACGCGGCACGCATCAACCGCTTCGAGCGCAGCGACAAGCTCGGCTTCTGGCTCAGCTCCGCCATGGCGGGGGCCTATGTGGGCCTCGGCATCATCCTCATCTTCACCCTCGGCAATCTGGTGGATCCCGCCATCCGGCCGCTGGTGATGGGGGCCACCTTCGGCATCGCCCTGACCCTGGTGATCATCGCTGGCTCCGAGCTCTACACTGGCCACACCATGTTCCTCACCTTCGGGGTGAAGGCGGGCAAGATCACCATGGCCGACCTGCTGCGTATCCTGCCGCAGACCTGGGCGGGCAACCTGATTGGCTCCATCGTGGTGGCGCTGATCTACTCCTACGGCGGCAGCCTGCTGCCGGACGCAGGCAGTCTGGCCCACAAGGTGGCGCTGGCCAAGACCCAGGCACCGGCGCTGACCCTGTTTATGAAGGGGATCCTCTGCAACTGGCTGGTCTGCCTCGCCATCTGGATGGCACTGCGCACCGAAGGGGCCGCCCGCTTCATCGCCATCTGGTGGTGCCTGCTGGCCTTTATCGCCTCCGGCTACGAGCACTCCATCGCCAACATGACCCTGTTCGCCCTCTCCTGGTTCGGTGCCCATTCCGAGGCCTACACCCTGGGCGGCATCGGCCACAACCTGCTGTGGGTGACCTTGGGCAACACCGTCTCCGGCGCCCTCTTCATGGGCCTCGGCTACTGGTATGCCACCCCCAAGGCTGAGCGCCCGGTCGCGATGAGCGAGACCACCAGCACCGCCAGCCAGACCCAAACCGCCTGATCAGGAGGCCCCATGGACTACTTGCCCATCTTTTGCCGACTCGACAACAAACCCGTGCTGCTGGTCGGCGGCGGCGAGGTAGCGGAGCGCAAGGCGCGCCTGCTGCTGGATGCCGGTGCCCAGCTCACAGTAGTCGCGCCCGAGCTCGACCCCGAGCTGGCGGAACTGGCTGCCAACGGGAGCATCGAGTGGCTGGCCGGTGAATTTGTGCCGCAGCAACTGGCGGGCAAGTGGCTGGTGGTGGCGGCCACCGATCGGCGCGAGGTGAATGCGCTGGTTTACCAGAGCGCCAATCAGGCGCGGATCTTTGCCAACGTGGTAGATGACCCGAAACGCTCCAGCTTCATCATGCCGTCGATCATCGATCGCTCGCCGCTGATGGTGGCCATCTCCTCCGGCGGCAAGGCGCCTGTGCTGGCCCGCTTGCTGCGGGAAAAACTGGAAGCCCTGCTGCCGCAACATCTGGGGGCCGTGGCGACCTTTGCCGGCAGCCTGCGGGAGCGGGTCAAGGCCCGCTTCGCCACCATGGGAGAGCGGCGCCGCTTCTGGGAGCGGCTGCTCGGGGCGGACCGACTCGGTCAGGCGCTGGCGCGGGGCGATAGCGCCTCTGCCAACCAGCTGGCCGACAACCTGTTTGCCGACGAGAGCCAGAGCGCTGGCGAGGTGGTGCTGGTGGGAGCCGGTCCCGGTGATCCGGGTCTGCTCACCCTGAACGCCCTGCGCCAGATGCAGCAGGCCGACGTGGTGGTCTATGACCGGCTGGTCTCCGACGAGGTGATGGCGCTGGTGCGCCGGGATGCCAAGCGGATCTTCGTCGGCAAGCAGGCGGGCAACCACTGCGTGCCGCAGGAGGGGATCAACCAGCTCTTGCTGGAGGAGGCGAAAAAGGGCCAGCGGGTGGTGCGGCTCAAGGGGGGCGACCCCTTTATCTTCGGCCGTGGCGGCGAGGAGCTGGAGACGCTGGTCGGCAGCGGCATCGGTTTTCAGGTGGTGCCCGGCATCACCGCAGCCAGCGGCTGCGCCGCCTACGCCGGCATTCCGCTGACTCACCGCGATCACGCCCAGAGCGTGCGCTTCGTCACCGCCCACGGCAAGGGGGGCGCCCGGGATCTCGACTGGCCGCTGCTGGCCAAAGATCGGCAGACGCTGGTGTTCTATATGGGGCTCTCATCCTGCGCCACCATCCGCGAGCAGCTGCTGGCCCACGGCAAGGCGGGCAACACCCCGGTGGCGCTGATCGAGCGCGGCACCCAGCCCTGCCAGCGGGTCATTCGTGGCACCCTTGATGAGCTGCCCGCGCTGGCGGTGGGGGTCGAGAGTCCTGCCCTCATCATGGTGGGCTCGGTGGTGACGCTGGCCGACCGGCTCGCCTGGTTTGGCAAAGTCCCGCAGCGCCAGCCAGCACTCGCCTGAGGGATCATCGGCAATTCACCATGAGGCCACCAGCAGGTGGCCTCACTTTTACCTCCCTCTTCTCCTATCACGGTCATAACCTGTTGTTTTAAGTCTGGTATCCTATGGGCATTGAGCCCTTGGCTACCATCTCAGGAATTCATCCCATGTCTCTTCCCATCAAGAACAGCGCCCGGCAGCGCGCGGATGACAGATCCCGCATTCTCACCCTGCTGCTGCGCGATGATGCCCTCACCGACAGCCTGCTCGACCCGCAAGCGGTGCAGGATGCAGAGCAGCGCGATCAGACCAGCGAACTCAACGCGCTGGTCAACGGGTTGCCCGCCGCCGACGTCGCCGATGCGCTGGAGTCGCTGCCGCCCGATGAGCGTCATGCCCTGTGGGCGCTGGTGGAGGAGGAGAAGCGCGGCCAGATCCTGGTCGAAGCGTCGGAGACGGTGTGGGACAGCCTTATCAGCGGGATGAGCGACAAGGAGTTGCTGCACGCTCTGCGCACCCTGGATATCGACGACCAGATCTATCTGGGCCAGTACCTGCCACGCAACCTGATGGGGCGGCTGCTCACCTATATGGCCCCCGAAGAGCGGGATCGGGTGCGGGAGGTGATCCGCTACGGCAAGCACACCGTCGGCGCCATGATGGACTTCGAGATCATCACCATCCGCCCCGAGGTGAGTCTGGCCACGGTGCAGCGCTATTTGCGGCTGCGCGGCAAGATCCCCGCCAACACCGACAAGCTGTTCGTCATCGATCGCCGCAACCATCTGCTGGGGGAGCTGGCCCTCACCACTGTGCTGCTGCACAAGCCCGCCACCCTGGTGAGCGACGTGATGGAGCGGGATCCGGTCACCTTCGATCCGGAGGATAACGACGAAGCGGCGGCCCGCACCTTCGAGCGGGATGACCTGCTCTCCGCCGCCGTGGTGGATGGCAAGGGCAAGCTGATGGGCCGCCTCACCGTCGAAGAGGTGGTGGATCTGGTCTATGAGGAGAGCGACACCGACCTGCGCCGGATGGGGGGTATCAGCGAGGATGAAGACGTGTTCGCCCCGGTCTCCAAGGCGGTCAAGACCCGCTGGGCCTGGCTCGCCATCAACCTCTGCACCGCCTTTGTCGCCTCGAGGGTGATCGGTCTGTTCGAGCACACCATTTCGCAACTGGTGGCGCTGGCGGCCCTGATGCCCATCGTCGCCGGGATCGGCGGCAACACCGGTAACCAGACCATCACCATGATAGTGCGGGCGCTGGCGCTGCAGCACATTCAGGCGGGCAACCTCTCCTTCCTGCTGCTGCGGGAACTCGGGGTCGCCTTTATCAACGGGCTGGTGTGGGGTGGCACCATGGGCATTGCCACCTATCTGCTCTATCAGGATGCGGCACTCGGCGCCGTGATGACCCTGGCCATGATGCTCAACCTGCTGGTGGCGGCGCTGATGGGGGTCATCATCCCCATGACCATGACCCGACTCGGCCGCGACCCGGCGGTGGGCGCCAGCGTGATGATCACCGCCATCACCGATACCGGCGGCTTCTTTATCTTCCTCGGGCTGGCGACCCTGTTCCTGCTGTAAACCGTGCGTTGAAAACAACAAGGGAGCCACTGGCTCCCTTGTTGTTTCAGGCGCGTTTGCCCACCCCTGCCGTTAGCTGCTTATCGCTTGTCAGCGGTGATCAGCAAGCCATTGGTGTCGGGGAAGCCGATGACCAACGCCTCTTTTTTGGCATCCGAGGTAAAGGTGGTGACATAGGCAACGCTGTTATCCATCGCCCGGGCCAGAGCAGCATTCCAGAGGTTTTCGATCGGCGTGGCGGCAGCGGATTGCTTGAAGTTGCACTTGCCAAACCCGGTCATGGTCAGCTTGCTCAACCCTGCAGCGGCACTCCCCTCGCCCACCAGCGTACAACCTGCCGCCGGGAACTCGATCGCTACCGTCAGCTTGCCGCCGTTGTTGGTGGTATCCACCTTGCCCACCATGTCGCTGCTGAAGCCATCGCTGTCCGTGGCACTCCAGCTGGCCGTGGTCACCGCTTTGGTGGTCAGGGCTGTCACCGCCACATGACCGCTGAAACCGGAATAGATGGGGGAATTGTCGGAGAACTTGGTGCCAGTCCGGGTGAAATCAAAAACCCAGCGCTTGATCTCCTTGCCCTGCAGATCGATGACCGGCTGATCCTGGAAGGTGATGAGGTTGTGGTCGTTGGTCACCGAGCTGAGCGCCGTGCTGGTGCCGAGCCGTTCGCTGTTGCGGATCAACTGCACCGGGTAGATCCCGTCTTTGTCGGCTTTCTGGTCAGCCTGACCCAGCCACTGGCTGTTGGTCTCGACCTTGCCCACCTGATGATCCACCCAGACACCCCAGTACTGCACGGTTTCACCCTTCGGGTAGACCAGCGCCAGACCATCCAGACCCTTGATCATGCGCGGCGTCGCCTTGTCGCCGTCGCGGCTCATCAGATTCGCTTGATAAAGACCCGCCTCCGGCAGGGCCAGTGGCACCCGCTTGGCAATGCTGTTGGCAGCTTTTTCGCTGTCACAGGCAGACAGGGCCGCAGCGCAGGCGATGGCCAGCAGCGCTTTGTTGTGCATTTTCATGAGTTTTTATTCCTTGCTGTCGCTTTGTAATTTTTTAGATGCAATCAATCGCCGCTGAATTTAAGGGAAAGGTCATCTATCAGTCGAATGGAGATCTGTAACCAACCATTACAGCCTCGCAGGAGCGGCAGACCGCTCCGCTTGCCCCGACCGCACAGCGGTGACGACAGGGTGACTAACGGCGGAAAAGCAGCGAGGGTGGTGGCCCTGAAGGAAGAGAAAAAAGAGATGAAAATCAGAGCCATAACTCTATTAACAGGAAGGCAATTAACCCGAATTGCCAGCCGGCTCACAATAGGATTCTTTTGCTATCGATAGAATGCACCACGCTGGCATACCCATAACAAGAGAATTCAACAATGAAAACCACCCTCAAACTGAGCACGGTGGCAGTTATCTTTTTGCTGTCCGGCTGTGACGACAACAACTCTCAGGCCCCCGGTGATCTCACCCTGCGGCTGATCGAAACCTCTGATATCCACTCCAACCTGCTGAGCTACGACTACTACCAGAACAAGCCGGATGCCTCGCTGGGCTTTGCCCGCACCGCTGTGCTGATCCGCAAGGCCCGCGAAGAGAACGCCAACAACTTGCTGATCGACAACGGCGACCTGATCCAGGGCACCCCGCTGGCCGACTATATCCACGACCAGCAGGTCAAACAGCAGTGGCTGAGCAAGCAGACCCACCCCGCCATCAAGGCGCTCAACACCATGAGCTATGATGTCGGCAACCTGGGCAACCACGAATTCAACTTCGGTCTCGACTTCCTCTCAGAGACCCTGAAAGGGGCCAACTACCCCTACATCAACGCCAACGTCTTCCAGGCCGATGCCTTCAGCCGTGATGGCAAGGGCACCATCGACTGGAGCAAGCAGAAGTTCAAACCCTATGTGGTGCTGGATCGTCAGGTGAAGGATGCCAACGGCAATACCCAGACCATCAAGGTCGGGGTGCTGGGCCTGACCCCGCCCCAGATCACCCAGTGGGACAAGCGCAATCTGGAAGGCAAGGTGGTGGTGGCTGATATGGTCGAGACCGCCGAGCACTATGTGCCCGAAATCCGCGCCAAGGGCGCTGACATCGTCGTGGTCGTGGCCCATACCGGCATCATAGGTGACCCGCGCGAACCCATGATGGAGAACGCCGCCCTGCCGCTGGCCAAGGTGAAGGGGGTCGATGCCCTGCTGCTGGGCCATGCCCATCGCACCTTCCCGGGCGACTACCCCAACATGACCGACGTGGACAACGAGAAAGGCACCCTGGCGGGCGTACCGACCGTGATGCCGGGCGTCTGGGGCAACCACCTCGGCATCATCGACCTGCACATGACCTGGAAAGAGGGTCGCTGGGAAGTGGCCTCCAGCCAGTCCCAGCTGCGCAAGATCGACAGCAGCGCCAGCAGCACCGAAGACCAGGCGGTAGTCGATCAGGTCATTGCCGAGCACGAGCAGGCCAACCAGTGGCTGGACGAGCCCCTCAGCAAGATCACCAAGCCGATCCACAGCTTCTTCGCGCTGGTGCAGGATGACCCCTCCATCCAGATCGTCAGCGACGCCCAACTGTGGCACGCCAAGAAACTGCAACAGGATGGTCAGCTCAAGGAGAAATGGCCCATCCTCTCCGCCGCCGCGCCATTCCGCGGCGGTCGCAACGGCCCGACCGACTTCACCTATGTACCGGCTGGCAATATCTCCCTGCGCAACGTGGCCGACCTCTATGTCTACCCCAACACCCTGCAGGTGGTCGCCATCAATGGCGCGACCGTACAGGAGTGGTTGGAGAAGAGCGCCGTCCAGTTCAACAAGATCGATGCAGCAAGCACCGCCACCCAGTGGCTGGTGAACGAGAAGTACCGCACCTACAACTTCGACGTGATCGACGGGGTGAACTATCAGGTCGATGTGACCAAACCCGCCCGTTACGATGTGGATGGCAACAAGGTGAGCGACAGCTATCGCATCACCAACCTCACCTATCAGGGCAAGGCAATCGACCCGGCCCAGATGTTCTACGTGGTGACCAACAACTACCGCGCCAGCGGTGGTGGCAACTTCCCGGGCATCAACGCCAAGGTGATCGTCCATGAAGATCAGTTCGAAACCCGCGAAGTGCTCTCCGAATACCTCAAGGATCTGGCAGAGAAGAATCCGGCCGGTTTCGAGCCCCCGGCAGACAACAACTGGCAGCTGGCCCCCCTGCCCGCCAATCTGGATCTGCGCATCTACAGCTCGCCACGCAGCGAAGCGCAAGCCCTGACCGGCGGCAAGCTGAACTATGTAGAGACCCTGCCGCCCACCGATGCCAAACACCCCGGCTTTGGCGTCTACAAGCTGGTGCTGGCACCCTGAACCTCAGGGTTAATCCGGCAATAACCTCTGCAACCCCCTCCTGATACGAGGGGGTTTTTGATGGTGCAGGCAGAGGGTCAGCTCTTGTACGCCAGCCGCTCCCCGCAGCAACTCACGCAGCCCGTTTATCCCTTCACGCCATCATCCCCCTCTATCACACCATCCAGATCCCGGCTGGTCTGCCCCATCCCGCCCATAAAAAAACAGGCCCACCGAAGTGGGCCTGCTGTTATCTGCGTGATCGGGAATATCGCGCTAAAGGGCGCTACTCCCGCTCCTTCACATAAGGTGTACCAAGTGCCTTGGGGGCCACCGCACGGCCGATAAAGCCGGCCAGCAGGAACACGGTCAGGATGTAGGGCAGTGCCTCGATGGCCTGCACCGGAATGGCGAAGCCACCGATGCTGACCCCTTGCAGGCGGATGGCGACCGCATCGAGGAAGCCGAACAGCAGGCAGGCGGCCATGGCATTCCAGGGGCGCCACTTGCCGAACACCAGCGCCGCCAGCGCCATAAAGCCCTTGCCCGCACTCATGTTGGGGATGAACTGGGCCGTCTGGGCCACTGCCAGATAGGTGCCACCGATACCGGCCAGCAGGCCGCCGATGAGGAGCGCGGTGTAGCGCATCCGCACCACCGAGATACCGGCGGTATCGACCGCTGCGGGCGCCTCGCCCACCGCCCGCAGACGCAGACCGAAGCGGGTACGGAACATCACCCACCAGGCCAGCGGCACGCAGGCGAAGGCCACGTACTCCAGCAGGGAGTGGCCGCTCAGCAACTCGCTGTAGAGCTGGCCGATCACCGGCACATCCCACAACTCCTTGGCATAGGGCAGATCGATCGGGGCGAACCGGGCATCACCGGAGAGCGCCGGGGTCTGGCCACCCTGATCGAACCAGTAACGGCCCAGGGTGACGGTCAGACCGGCCGCCAGAATGTTGATGGCCATGCCGCTCACCACCTGATCACCGCGGTGGGTGATGGTGGCAAAGCCGTGCATCAGGGCAAACAGGATGGAGACACCCACCCCGGCCCCCAGACCTACCCAGGCAGAACCGGAGACCGCAGCCGCCGCGCCACTGGCGAACGCCGCCGCCAGCAGTTTGCCTTCCAGCGCGATGTTGACCACCCCGGAGCGCTCGCAAAACATGCCCGCCATAGCGGCGAGAATGAGCGGCGGCGCGGTACGAATGGTCGCATCCAGCATCAGGATCAGAATTTCAAACATGATCAGACTCCTTTAGCTTGCGCGGCTGAGCGGTTGGCAAACGCCAGATAGAGCTGCTCGATGCGCGGACGCATCATGTGCTCAAGGGCGCCACAGAACAGGATCACCAGACCCTGCAACACCACCACGATGTTGCGGTCGACACCGAACTCGAAGCTGAGCTCGGCGCCCCCCTGATAGAGGAAACCGAACAGCAGGCTGGCGATGATGACGCCGACCGGATGGTTGCGCCCCATCAGCGCCACCGCGATACCGGTGAAGCCGAACCCTTCCACGAAGTTGAGCTTGATCTGATGCAGCTCACCCTGCAGCACGTTGAGGGCAAAGAAGCCCGACAGCATGCCGGAGATGACCATCGCCAGGATCACCACCTTGGGATAGGAGATACCGGCGTAGGCGGAGGCGCTTTGGCTGGCGCCGACCGAGCGGATCTCGTAACCCCAGCGGGTGTGCCAGATAAAGACCCACACCAGCGCCGCACAGATCAGCGCCCAGAAGAAGCTGATATTGAGCGGGCTGTTGGGGATCTCCATCCCGAACAGGTTCGCCAGCCCGCTCATCTTGGGCAGCCAGCTTGCTTCGGCAAACACCTTGCTCTCGGTCGCCATCGAGCCGGGCGGCTTGAACACCTCCACCAGCAGATAGGCCATCAGCGAGGCGGCGATGAAGTTGAACATGATGGTGGTGATCACGATATGGCTGCCGCGCTTGGCTTGCAGCCAGGCCGGAATAAAGGCCCAGGCCGCACCGAACAGACCACCGGCAATGATGGAGAGCGGCAACAGCAGGGCAAACGGCAGCACATCGCCGAGCATCAGACATACCAGACCGACACCAAGCCCGCCGATATAGGCCTGACCTTCACCGCCGATATTGAACAGACCGGCGTGGAAGGCGACCGCCACCGACAGACCGGTAAAGATAAAGCCGGTTGCGTAGTAGAGGGTAAAGCCGACCCCTTCACCAGTGCCAAACGCGCCGTACCACATGATCTTGGCGGCATCGACCGGGTTGATGTCGAGGTAGTAGAACAGAATGGCCGACACCAGGAAGGCCAGCAGGATATTGACCGCAGACAAGACGCCTACGGAGACCCAGGCAGGAATACGTACTTGGCTCATCAGTGGGCCTCCTTGGCAACTTCGTCCGGCACTATGTTCGCCATCATCAGACCAATGGTGCGCTCATCCGCCTTGGCACCATCCAGCTCACCGACGATGCGACCGTCGGCAATGACCAGGATCCGGTCAGCGAGGCTCATGATCTCGTCCAGCTCCACCGACACCAGCAGCACCGCCTTGCCCTTGTCGCGCATGGCGATGATCTGCTGGTGGATATACTCGATGGCGCCGATGTCGACCCCGCGGGTCGGCTGGCCGATCAACAGCACATCCGGGTCCTGCTCCACTTCACGGGCGATCACCAGCTTCTGCTGGTTGCCACCGGAGAAGTTGGCGGTCTTGTGATCGGGATGGGGCGGGCGCACATCCCACTTCTCCATCTTGGCCTGACAATCCTGCTGGATCGCCTCCTTGTTCTGCAGCCATCCCTTGTTGTATTGCGGGCGGCGGTGATAACCGAGAATGAAGGCCTCTTTCGCCTCGAAGCGGTTGATCAGCCCCATCTTGTGGCGATCTTCCGGCACATGACCGAGGCCGTAATTGCGCACCAGCTCGGGATCGGCCGGGTGCTCAGCACTCACCTTGTGCACGCCGCTGCGGCTGCTGATGGTAAAGCCACCCTTGCTCGGCTTGAGAATGCCGCCAAGCAGACTGAGCAGTTCGGACTGACCGTTGCCAGAGACCCCGGCGATGCCGACCACTTCACCGGCCCGCACTTCGAAGCTGACCGATTTGACCCGCTCCACTTTGCTGGCGTCGAAGTAGCTGAGCCCTTCGATCTTCAGCTTGGCTTCACCGGGCTGGGTTGGCCCCTTGTCGACCTTTAGGCGCACCTTGCGGCCCACCATCAGTTCGGCCAGCTGCTCCTTGTCGGTATCCTTGGTGGCGACGTGTGCCACCATCTCGCCACGGCGCATGATGGAGACCTGATCGGTAATGGCCAGGATCTCCCGCAGCTTGTGGGTGATGAGGATGATGGTCGCCCCCTGATCCCGTAGCTTTTTCAGCACCTCGAACAGGTGATCCGCCTCTTGCGGGGTCAGTACCCCGGTCGGCTCGTCGAGGATCAGGATGCGGGCGCCGCGATAGAGCGCCTTGAGAATTTCGACCCGCTGTTGCAAACCCACCGGCAGATCTTCGACCTTTTCGTGCAGCGGCACGTCGAGGCCATAATCCCGCGCCAGTTCGCCCAGCAGCTTTTCGGCTGACGCCACGCTCTGCTGAAGGTGCCAGCCGTTCTCAGCGCCGAGGATGACGTTTTCCAATACGGTGAAGTTGTTGACCAGCATGAAGTGCTGGTGAACCATGCCCACCCCTGCGGCAATCGCATCTTGTGAGCCATGGGGTTTGAAAGGATTCCCGTCGATCAGCATCTCGCCTTTGTCGGCATGGTAGAAACCATAAATGATGCTCATCAGGGTGGACTTACCGGCGCCATTTTCGCCGACAATGCCGTGGATACTGCCTTTGCGAACCTTAAGGTCGATCAGCTTGTTGGCGTACACGTCGCCGAACCGCTTATCGATACCTCTTAATTCGATGGCATAGCGATCTGTCTGGTCCATGATGCAGCCCTGCGTTTCATGAAATAAGACTAAAAACCGGCCCGTGCGGGCCGGTGGTGCGTTGAGAGTCGTAGCAACTATCTAATTAGTATTTGCAGGTGTTATCGCTCATGTAGTCATGAACCTTGACCTTGCCAGCGATGATTTCAGCCTTGATGGCATCTACCTTGGCTTTCATTTCCGGGGTGATCAGCTTCTCGTTGTCCTTGTCGAGCGCCCAATCCACACCGCCTTCGGCCAGACCCAAGTTCTTGATACCCGGCTTCCACTCGCCTTTGGCAGCGTCATCCCAGGTCTGGTAAGCGGCCAGACCCACAGACTTGACCATGGAGGTCAGCATGGTGCCCGGTTGCAGGTGGTTCTGGTTGGAGTCCACCCCGATGGCGAACTTGCCGCTGTCCTTGGCTGCCTGATAGACACCGATACCGGTACCGCCAGCTGCGGCGTAAACCACGTCAGCGCCTTTGGCGAACTGGGACTTGGCCAGCTCGGCACCTTTGGCCGGGTCAGCAAACGCGGCCGGGGTAGAGCCCGCCATGTTCTGGAACACTTCGATCTTCGGATTGACGAACTTGGCACCCTGCTCGTAACCGCACTGGAATTTGCGGATCAGCGGGATATCCATGCCGCCCACGAAGCCGACCTTGCCGCTCTTGGAAGCGATGGCAGCCAGCGCGCCCACCAGGAAGGAACCTTCATGCTCCTTGAAGATGACGGACTGGACGTTCGGCTTGTCGACCACCATGTCGATGATGGTGAACTGGGTTTTCGGGAATTCGGTCGCTACTTTCTCAACGGCAGAACCCATGTTGAAGCCGACGGCAACGATCGGACCGTTGCCACGGCTGGCCAGACGACGCAGACCCTGCTCGCGCTGGGCTTCGTTCTGGGGTTCAAACTCTTTGACCTTGACGCCCTTGTCCTTGTTGTAGAGCTCGACGCCGTTACGGAACACGGCTTCGTTGAATGATTTGTCATACTTGCCCGCGGTGTCATAAATGACGGCTGGCTCGGAAGCAGCCTGAGCAGAGAGAGCAGCGAGAGTGAGGGAGGCCACAGTGGCCAGCTTGAGCACTTTAGTCACGATCGTATCCTTGATTGTTATTAAGTGAGGGAACTTGCTTGCCTGTCAGAGCAGGCTATCTAGCACGCAGGCTTACTCTAAGTCAGCCCCGATGCGGGTCAAGCAAATGATAAGGGAAAAACGTTTGCGTTAACGGTTTGAATTCTAAGCAAATAACCTTATAAGCAGTTGTTTTTTAGCTACTTTTCAGTTTTTTATGCTAACAACCAAAAGACCCAAACGACATTTCTCTTATTGTTCAGCAAGTTACTGTAAACCGTTTTCCCCTGTTATTCATCCAGCCCCCCGGCAAGCCCGTGATCCGGCTCGCAAAATCCCCACAAACCGCGTGAGCAAGGATTGGCTACAGCTGGAAACCTCCCCGTCCCGTTCTCTCTGCGCCAGCCAAAAATGGCCGCACCGGCGCCCTTGCAGGACCCCATCTCTCCCCTCCCCCCGAGTTTGGATTTGGTCTGACGGGGGGATGGCCGTATAATCGCCGCCTGTATAAATAAACAGGAGTGGTGATGGACGTTTCAACCCTGCTCGACGGGCTCAACGACAAGCAAAGAGATGCCGTTGCGGCGCCCCGCAGCAACCTGCTGGTGCTGGCCGGTGCCGGTTCGGGCAAGACCCGGGTACTGGTGCACCGTATCGCCTGGCTGATGCAGGTGGAACGCTGTTCACCCTTCTCCATCATCGCGGTCACCTTTACCAACAAGGCGGCGGCCGAGATGCGCGGCCGGGTCGAGAAAGTGATCGGCGACGGCGTGCGCGGCATGTGGATCGGCACCTTCCACGGTATCGCCCACCGCCTGCTGCGGGCCCACCATCTGGATGCCGGCTTGCCGCAGGATTTCCAGATCCTCGACTCCGATGACCAGTACCGCCTCATTCGCCGGGTGCTCAAGGCGCTCAACCTCGACGAGAAGCACTGGGCTCCGCGCGCCGTAATGGGCTACATCAACGGCAAGAAGGACGAGGGCTTGCGCCCCGGCGACATCGACCTCTACGGCGACCCCGTCACCCGCACCTATCAGCAGATCTACAAGACCTATCAGGAGACCTGCGATCGCTCCGGACTGGTGGACTTCGCAGAACTCTTGCTGCGCGCCCACGAGCTGTGGCTGAACAAGCCGCACATCCTCGAGCACTACCGCGACCGCTTCCAGAACATCCTGGTGGACGAATTTCAGGATACCAACGGCATCCAGTACGCCTGGCTGCGGATGCTGGCGGGCAACAGCGGCAAGGTGATGATCGTCGGCGACGATGACCAGTCCATCTACGGCTGGCGCGGCGCCAAGATCGAGAACATCCAGCGCTTCCTGACCGACTATCAGGGCGCCGAGACCATCCGCCTCGAGCAGAACTACCGCTCCACCGCCAATATCCTCAAGGCCGCCAACAGCGTCATCGCCAACAACGCCGAGCGCCTTGGCAAGGAGCTGTGGACCGAAGGGGCCGAAGGCGAGCCCATCTCCCTCTACGCCGCCTTCAACGAGGTGGACGAAGCGCGCTTCGTGGTCGGCCGTCTCAAGGATTGGAAGGAAAAGGGCGGCCTGTTGGCCGACTGCGCCATCCTCTATCGCTCCAACGCCCAGTCGCGGGTGCTGGAAGAGGCGCTGATGCAGGACGCCATGCCCTATCGCATCTACGGCGGCCTGCGCTTCTTCGAGCGGCAAGAGATCAAGGACGCCATGGCCTACCTGCGGCTTATCAACAACCGTGGCGACGACGCCAGCTTCGAGCGGGTGGTCAACACCCCGACCCGCGGCATCGGCGATCGCACCCTCGAGATCCTGCGCGGCAACGCCCGCGATCAGGGGCTCAACCTGTGGCAATCGGCCAAGGCGCTGCTCAATGACAAGGTGCTGACCGGTCGCGCCGGTAACGCGGTGCGCGGCTTTGTCGATCTGATCGACGCGCTGGAGGAACAGGTCTCCCTTCTGCCGCTGCACCAGCAAGCGGATATCGCCATCCAGAACTCCGGCCTCAAGGCGATGTATCTGGCGGAAAAGGGCGAGAAATCCCAGGCGCGGGTAGAGAACCTGGACGAACTGGTCACCGCCTGCCGCCAGTACCAGCGCCCGGACGAGCTGGAGGATATGAGCGATCTCTCCGCCTTCCTCGCCCACGCGGCGCTGGAGTCCGGCGAGAATCAGGCGGACGAATATGCCGATGCGGTGCAGCTGATGACATTGCACAGCGCCAAGGGGCTGGAGTTCCCGCTGGTGCTGCTGGTCGGCGTCGAGGAAGGCATGTTCCCCAGCCAGCAATCCACCGAAGAGTCGGGCCGGCTGGAAGAGGAGCGCCGCCTCTGTTACGTCGGCATGACCCGCGCCATGGAGAAGCTCTACATCTGTTATGCCGAGAGCCGCCGCATCTACGGCCGCGAGATGTTCCACAAACCGAGCCGCTTTATCCGCGAGATGCCCGCCGAGTGTCTGGAAGAGATCCGGCTGCGCACTCAGGTCAGCCGCCCCACCCAGTACGGCCGCTTTAGCCAGAACGAGGTGCAGCAGAGCTTCGACGCCAGCGGCATCAAGCTCGGCCAGCGGGTGCTCCATCCGAAATTCGGGGAAGGGGTGGTACTCAACTTCGAAGGGGTCGGCCAGCAGAGCCGGGTGCAGATCCAGTTCGATGAGGTCGGCGCCAAGTGGTTGGTAACGGCGTATGCCAGACTAGAAGCGCTCTGATTTTTCCCGCCTTTTGATACAACCGTCATTCCGCACCTAATTTTGGCTTTTTCAAAGCTTGACGGCGATCGGCCATTCTGATCTATTACTCTCTTTTGCAGGTAGATCATCATGGCCGCTATCGCTATCCGTAACCTCGATCACCTTGGTTTGGTCGCCGCACTCTGCCAAGAACTGGGAATTGCCCGCATGATTGATGCGGTGCTCCCCAAAACACCGCCTTTCAAGGTCTCACACGGTGACGCTTTGGTGGCCATGATAGTGAACGGCCTCGGCTTTCACAGCAGCACCCTGCACATGTTCCCACAATTCTTCGCTAACAAGCCGGTTGAGCGCCTGATTGGCCCCGGGATCTGTGCAGATGATCTCAATGATGATGTGCTCGGGCGCTGTCTCGATGCCCTCTTTGAGGCCGATGTCAGCACCTTGTATCAAGTGATGGCGGCGCAAGTCGTTGAGCGACTGGGGCTCAACAGCACCGCAGTGCACCTCGATATCACCAGCTTCCACGTCGATGGCGCCTATGACCAGGCCGATGGGGACACGATCGGTAAGCTGCAATTGGTGCGGGGTTATAGTCGAGATCATCGGCCAGAGCTGAACCAGGTTATCCTGGAACTCATCTGTGAAAATCAGGCCGGGCTACCCATCTACATGCAGGCCCTCAGTGGCAACAGTAACGACACCAAAGCCTTTGCCCAGACTGTTCGTCGCCACTTGAGCAGCCTCAAGGCTGCGCAGGATTGCCGTTATCTGGTCGGCGATGCAGCACTGTATTGTGCCGAGACCTTGCAACTGCTGGCGCAACAGCAGCAACTGTTTGTCACCCGGGTGCCGGTCACGTTGAACGAGGCCAAGCAGGCCGTGGCAACGATTGGCACCCAGTCGCTGGTTGCGCTGGGCAATGGTTATCATGGCTGTTGGCAATCCGCCCATTATGCCGGCGTCGCGCAGCGCTGGTTGCTGGTGCGCAGCGAACAGGCCAGCAACCGTGAGCAGCAAACATTGGCTAAAAACCTGCTTAAAGAGAGCACCCGCGAGCTCAAAGCCTTCGCCAAATTGTGTGCCAAACGCTTTGCCTGCCAAGCGGATGCACAGGCCGAATTGAGTCGTTTTAGCGCCAGCTTGATGCTGCTGCAACTGGATGCCGAGGTGGTGAGTGACCCCGTTTATGCCGGTTGTGGCAGACCGAAAAAGGGGGAAGCACCGGTCAGCTACCAGTTTCACATCAGTGGTGTGGCGGCAACCAGCTTGGCGCAAGTTGAAGCGGCTCGCAACCAGACCGGGGTGTTCATCCTGGCGACCAATGACCACAGCGACACGCTGACCATGGCCGAACTGTTGGCCACCTATAAGGCACAGCAGAATGTCGAGCGAGGCTTTCGTTTTCTCAAGAGCCCGGAATTTTTAACCTCCTCACTGTACCTGAAAAAACCGGAACGAATTGAAGCGTTGCTGATGGTGATGACCTGTAGCCTGATGATTTATGCGGCCCTGGAGCACCGGATCCGGCAGGGGTTAGTGGCGCAGAACCGCAGTGTGGCAGATATGAAAAAGAAGCCGACCCAGCAGCCAACCGCCCGTTGGATCTTTTTGCGCTTTGGTGGCATCCATGAGTATCGACTGGGAGAAGCCCCGCCTCAGATAACGGAGCTAACAGGAGACCAGCAGATCATTTTGGAGGTATTGGGTGAACGCTACCGACAAATTTATTCCTAAATCAGGTGCGGAATGTAGG
>NZ_JBFOCU010000002.1:0-2862 GCF_040907945.1 Aeromonas sp. s11
CCTATCAACGTTGTGGTCTCCAACGGCCCTTTAGGACCCTCAAGGGGTCAGGGATGACTCATCTCAGGGCTCGCTTCCCGCTTAGATGCTTTCAGCGGTTATCGATTCCGAACTTAGCTACCGGGCAGTGCCACTGGCGTGACAACCCGAACACCAGAGGTTCGTTCACTCCGGTCCTCTCGTACTAGGAGCAACTCCCTTCAATCATCCAACGCCCACGGCAGATAGGGACCGAACTGTCTCACGACGTTCTGAACCCAGCTCGCGTACCACTTTAAATGGCGAACAGCCATACCCTTGGGACCGACTTCAGCCCCAGGATGTGATGAGCCGACATCGAGGTGCCAAACACCGCCGTCGATATGAACTCTTGGGCGGTATCAGCCTGTTATCCCCGGAGTACCTTTTATCCGTTGAGCGATGGCCCTTCCATTCAGAACCACCGGATCACTATGACCTACTTTCGTACCTGCTCGACCTGTCCGTCTCGCAGTTAAGCTGGCTTATGCCATTGCACTAACCTCCTGATGTCCGACCAGGATTAGCCAACCTTCGTGCTCCTCCGTTACTCTTTGGGAGGAGACCGCCCCAGTCAAACTACCCACCAGGCACTGTCCGCGAGCCCGATTCAGGGCCCTGCGTTAGAACATCAAACATACAAGGGTGGTATTTCAAGGACGGCTCCAGCGCAACTGGCGTCACGCCTTCAAAGCCTCCCACCTATCCTACACATGTAGGTTCAATGTTCAGTGCCAAGCTGTAGTAAAGGTTCACGGGGTCTTTCCGTCTAGCCGCGGGTACACCGCATCTTCACGGCGAATTCGATTTCACTGAGTCTCGGGTGGAGACAGCATGGCCATGGTTACACCATTCGTGCAGGTCGGAACTTACCCGACAAGGAATTTCGCTACCTTAGGACCGTTATAGTTACGGCCGCCGTTTACCGGGGCTTCGATCAAGAGCTTCGCTTGCGCTAACCCCATCAATTAACCTTCCGGCACCGGGCAGGTGTCACACCCTATACGTCCACTTTCGTGTTTGCAGAGTGCTGTGTTTTTGATAAACAGTCCCAGCCATCTGGTCACTGCGACTCCCAACTGCTCCATCCGCGAGGGACTTCACTGTCAAGAGCGAACCTTCTCCCGAAGTTACGGTTCTATTTTGCCTAGTTCCTTCACCCGAGTTCTCTCAAGCGCCTTGGTATTCTCTACCCGACCACCTGTGTCGGTTTGGGGTACGATGACTTGTAATCTGAAGCTTAGAGGCTTTTCCTGGAAGCAGGGCATCAATGGCTTCCACACCGTAGTGTGTTCGTCTCGTGTCTCAGTGTTGTGTCTCCGGATTTGCCTAGAAACACCACCTACGCACTTTCACCAGGACAACCGTCGCCTGGCCCACCTAGCCTTCTCCGTCCCCCCATCGCAATTACAAGTCGTGCAGGAATATTAACCTGCTTCCCATCGACTACGCCTTTCGGCCTCGCCTTAGGGGTCGACTCACCCTGCCCCGATTAACGTTGGACAGGAACCCTTGGTCTTCCGGCGAGGAGGCTTTTCACCCCCTTTATCGTTACTTACGTCAGCATTCGCACTTCTGATATCTCCAGCATACCTCTCGATACACCTTCGCAGACTTACAGAACGCTCCCCTACCACTCACACATAAGTGTGAATCCGCGGCTTCGGTGCCTGGTTTGAGCCCCGTTACATCTTCCGCGCAGGCCGACTCGACTAGTGAGCTATTACGCTTTCTTTAAATGATGGCTGCTTCTAAGCCAACATCCTAGCTGTCTGAGCCTTCCCACATCGTTTCCCACTTAACCAGAACTTTGGGACCTTAGCCGGCGGTCTGGGTTGTTTCCCTCTTCACGACGGACGTTAGCACCCGCCGTGTGTCTCCCGGATATTACTTACTGGTATTCGGAGTTTGCATGGGGTTGGTAAGTCGGGATGACCCCCTAGCCCAAACAGTGCTCTACCCCCAGTAGTATTCGTCCGAGGCGCTACCTAAATAGCTTTCGGGGAGAACCAGCTATCTCCGAGTTTGATTGGCCTTTCACCCCCAGCCACAGGTCATCCCCTAACTTTGCAACGTTAGTGGGTTCGGTCCTCCAGTTGATGTTACTCAACCTTCAACCTGCCCATGGCTAGATCACCCGGTTTCGGGTCTACACCTTGCAACTAGACGCCCAGTTAAGACTCGGTTTCCCTACGGCTCCCCTATACGGTTAACCTCGCTACAAAATGTAAGTCGCTGACCCATTATACAAAAGGTACGCAGTCACCCCGAAGGGCTCCCACTGCTTGTACGTACACGGTTTCAGGTTCTATTTCACTCCCCTCACAGGGGTTCTTTTCGCCTTTCCCTCACGGTACTGGTTCACTATCGGTCAGTCAGGAGTATTTAGCCTTGGAGGATGGTCCCCCCATATTCAGACAGGATGTCACGTGTCCCGCCCTACTCGATTTCACATCAAGGTTGTTTTCGTGTACGGGGCTATCACCCTGTATCGCCGGCCTTTCCAGGACCGTTCCACTAACTTCCAAGATGCTTAAGGGCTAATCCCCGTTCGCTCGCCGCTACTGAGGGAATCTCGGTTGATTTCTTTTCCTCGGGGTACTTAGATGTTTCAGTTCTCCCGGTTCGCCTCTGTTACCTATGTATTCAGTAACAGATACCCGAGTTATCTCGGGTGGGTTTCCCCATTCGGAAATCTGTGAGTAATAGCGTCTCTTACCGACTTCTCACAGCTTATCGCAGGTTAGTACGTCCTTCATCGCCTCTGACTGCCAAGGCATCCACCATGTACGCTTAGTCACTTAACCATACAACCCCAAGAAGTGTCGGTGAAACCGGCACAGC
>NZ_JBFOCU010000020.1:0-38183 GCF_040907945.1 Aeromonas sp. s11
TGACGGATGGGTATGACTGTTACCAGAATGCGTTGGCGGAGCGGGTGAACGGGATTTTGAAAGGAGAGTTATTGTTGCAAAGCCCGCAGGATTTGGCGCAAGCGCGGGAAATGGTGCGTGAGGCGGTGGATATTTACAACGNGGAGCGGCCGCATCATGCGTTGAAATACAGAACCCCCGATGCGGTACATAGGGGGTTCTGAGTAGAGAAATGCTAGTTGAAAATGTGTAAACCTATTTCAGGACTAGACATTTCGGTTCTGTTGAAACCGGGATCAGTGGCCCGCCAGCTTCATATTCTCTACCAGCACCGAGCCGGTCTTGAGACTGGATCGTTCATCTTCGTCACAGCCCACCGCCACGATATGGCTGAACATCTCGGCCAGATTGCCGGCGATGGTGATCTCCTCTACCGGATAGGCTATCTCGCCATTCTCGACCCAGAAGCCGGCGGCGCCGCGGGAGTAGTCACCATTGACGATATTGACCCCCTGCCCCATCAGCTCGGTCACCAGCAGACCGGTGCCCATCTCTTGCAGCATGCCCTGAAAATCCTGGCCGGTATTGGAAACCTGCCAGTTGTGGATGCCACCGGCGTGACCCGTAGTAGTCAGCCCGAGCTTGCGGGCAGAGTAAGAGGTCAGCAGCCAGCTCATCAGCTCGCCATTACGGATGATATCCATGTCGCGGGTACGCACCCCTTCGCCATCGAACGGGGTACTGGCGAGCCCGCCCAGCAGGTGGGGGAACTCCTGAATGGTGAGCCACTCTGGCAGGATCTGCTTGCCCAATTTGTCGAGCAGGAAGCTCGACTTGCGATAGAGGTTGCCACCGCTGATGGCCATCACCAGATGGCCCCACAGGCCGGAGGCAGTGTCTGGGTGGAACAGCACAGGCGCGTGACGGGTAGAGATCTTGCGGGCGCCGAGGCGGGAGACGGTACGCTCCACCGCCTCATCGGCAATACGCTGCGGGCTCCAGAGCCCGTCGAGGGTACGGCTGGAGGAGTAGCCGTAATCCCGCTGCATATCGCCATCCTGCTCGCCGATCAGCACGCAGCTTAGTGAGTTGCGCGACGCCGCGTAGCCTTTGACGAAGCCGTGGCTGTTGCCATAGACCTTGATGCCAAGATGGCTGGAGAAACCGGCACCGTCGGAGTGTTTGATGCGGGCATCGCGGCCCAGAGCGAGTTGTTCGCACTCGATGGCCAGCTCGATCCCGCGCTGGGGATCCAGCTCGATTTGGTGACACAGTTGCAGGTCGGGGGCATCCCAGGCCAGCAGCTCGGCGTCCGCCAGACCGGCGCAATCATCGGCCGAGGTGTGGCGAGCAATCTTGATGGCCGCTTCAACGGCGGCACGAATGGCGGGTTTGCTCAGATCGGTGGTCGAGGAAGATCCCTTGCAACCATCGCGATAGACAGCGATACCGAGGGCGCCATCCTTATTGAATTCAATGCTTTCCAGTTCACAACCCCGGGTGTTCACCGATAACCCGGTCTGCTTGCTGATGGAGACTTCGGCCAGCGAGGCGCCCAGTCCTTTGGCTATCTCCAGGGCTTCGGCAACCACGGCCTCGAGATGGGCTTGATCCTGGCGGATTTGGTCTTGCTGATCCATAACTCACATCTGTATGAAAGAAGGAAAGGGGAGTAAGCATATCAGACCCCTGCGCCCAGCGGGAGAAGCTGGTAACATATCCGCCAAACGTGAATGACAGGAATCAAGAGACCGATGAGTCAATATCAAGACGACAACGAGTTCGAAGACTGGGGCCCCAGCAAGAGCCAGCTCAAGCGCGATGCCGAAGCATTGCAGAAAATGGGGGAAGAGATCGTCTCCCTCAGCCACAGCGAACTGGAAAAAATCCCGTTGGATGAAGAGCTTGCAGAAGCTGTCGAGCTGGGTCGCAAACTCAAGCCGAAGAAGGATGAGTCCTTCCGTCGCCATCTGCAGTTCATCGGCCGCCTGATGCGCAGCCGCGATATCGAGCCGATTGCCGAAGCGCTCTCCATCATCAAGAACCGTCACTCCACCGTGAATGCCCGCCTGCATCGCCTGGAGCAGTGGCGCGAGCGCCTGATCACCGAAGGTGACAGCGCCCTCAACGAGCTGATGTCCCAGTTCCACGAGCTGGATCGCCAGAAGCTGCGCCAGCTGATCCGCTCCGCCAACAAGGAGCGGGAGCTGAACAAGCCGCCGGTCGCCTACCGCGAGATGTACCAGTATCTGCGCGGCGAGATCGAAGACCTGCTGTGATCCCCGAAACACGCCTCCCCTCGGGGAGGCGTGCTTCTATTGATGCCTTTTCCTCTCCACATCCCCCGCCATCCCTGCGCGTTTAATATATCCACCACTTCGCTACCCCAACCATAACGACCCATCTCAACAGCCCCGTTAAATCGCAGCTTCAGAGCAGTTCAAGACAAATACGTTAACAACTTGGCATCATTTTGTTTGACATATTGAACGGCCTTGGCAGACTGAAGAGAGGATCCAGGCTGTCGCTGCCCAGGCTGACCAACGATTCTGTCACCCGGCCCGACGCGGGATCCCATGACCATGCCTTGAGGCATGCCCTTGCCCTGCCGGTTTGCAAGGGCCTGCCCAAGGCGCAGGATGAGACTTCAACGCCAAGGATAATCAAGGTGCCCTATGCCAAATCCCCAGCCTCCCGCCACCCGTAAACCTGTCGTGCTGATGACCATGGGGACCCAGCCCCGCAACGGCCACGCCTATCAGGTGATGACCCACAAATACATCATGCCGCTGGTGGAGATAAGCGGCTGCGTCCCGCTGCTGGTACCCACCTGCTGCGGCACCGCCGATCTGGAGCAGTATCTGGATCTCGCCGATGGGGTCTATCTGAGCGGCGCCGGTTCCAACATCGATCCGGCCCTCTACGGTCAGGAGAACCTCACGCCGGAGAAACAGCAGGACAGGGATCGCGATCTGTTCGATCTGCCCCTCATCAAGGGGGCGCTCGCCCGTGGCTTGCCGATCCTCGGGATCTGCCGCGGCATGCAGGAGATCAACGTGGCGCTGGGGGGAGACATCCATCAGAAGGTCTATAACGAGCCGGGTTATGACGATCACCGGGAGGATGCCGACGATCCGGTCGACGAGCAGTATGGGCCGAGCCATCAGATCAAACTGCTGCCGGGCAGCTGGTTTGCCGAACTGATGGGGGAAGAACAGATTCCGGTCAACTCCCTGCATGGGCAGGGCATCAACCGGTTGGGGAATGGTCTGGAGCCGTTGGCCCACGCCGAAGATGGGCTGATCGAGGCACTTCATGCTCCCGCACTGTCACCCTTTTTGCTGGCAGTGCAGTGGCATCCGGAGTGGAAAGCCAATGAAAATCCCCACTCCATCAAGATCTTTCAAGCCTTTGGCGATGCATGCCGCCAACGCTGTGCATTGATGGCAGCGAGTTAATCCCTCATCGATTCAGTCGCCAAACCCGCGCGCCTTGAGCTTGGGCAGTCCACCCCGCTCGGGGCGCAGGGTGCGGCAGATATCCATCCCCTTGAGCCCGCGCTGGATATGATCAGGCGAATGGCCAAACACCATGCCGTTGCTGCGGTAGAGGTTGTTGTCATCCAGCTCGAACTTCTCGCCGCCGATCAGCAACTGCTCGCGGCCATTGACAGTGTCACCCCGCTTGATGGGCACCTTCATGTCGCTCAGCACCTCGCCGGTGGCACACCCCTCACGCCAGCGCGCCTCGCTGGAAAAGGGGGTAATGGCTATTTCACGCCAGGAGCCATCCCGGAATTCGACCCGATACTTCTCGGCCAGCAGGTCGCAGCCAGCCAATGGCAACAGGGCCATCAAACAGATGATTTTCTTTGAAAATTTCACTCAATCGCACTCCTTTGCCCGGTTCTGCACAGGATAAATAAATTGCCGCCCCAACGCACCATTTCCCCGCGCCGTAGCAGCTATGCTGGAAATAAAACCACAATAAGGTGCTGCTATGGCTGGCGAAAACCTCACCGCGCTACCGACGCTGATCTGGATTGGCGAACACCCGTTCTGGACCCTGCTCACCCTCTCCCTGATGCTGCTCCACTTCTGGCGCCGTCCGGGACAGCGACGGGAGCTGCTCTCCGAGCTCGGCTTCGTGATGATTAGCGCGGTGGTGATCCTGCTGATCCAGCTGGAAGGGGGCTGGTTCAAACTGCCGCTGCCCCATCAATTGCTGATCGAGATCTCCACCCTGCTGGCTGGCCTGATACTGGTCAAGATATGGGGGATCCTGCTGTTCGAATTTCTGCTCCCCCTCTGCCATGTGCGGATCCCGCGGATCATCGCCGATATCGTCATCACCATCGGCTATATCGGCTGGGGTCTGTTTCGCCTCTACGCCTCCGGCATGGCGCTCGGGGAGATAGTCACTACCTCCGCGGTGATCACCGCGGTCATCGCCTTCGCCATGCAGGACACCCTTGGCAACCTGCTGGCCGGGGTCTCCATTCAGCTCGACAACTCCATCGCCATCGGTGACTGGCTGCAAGTCGACACCACCCAGGGCCGGGTGGTGGAGATCAACTGGCGTGCTACCACCATCGAGACCCGCAACTGGGAGACTGTCGTCATCCCCAACAGCCACCTGCTCAAACAGCGCTTCACCGTGCTCGGGCGCCGCCGTGGCGAACCCTTGCAGTGGCGGCGCTGGGTCTGGTTCGATCTGACCCTGGATACCCTGCCGACCCAGATCATCGCGCTGATCGAGAAATCCCTGCGGGAGACCAAGCTCCCCTGCGTCGCCAAGCATCCGCAACCGGACTGCCTGCTGATGAACGTCGAAGGAGGGATTGCCCGCTATGCGGTGCGCTACTGGCTCACTGACCTGGCTCGCGACGATCCGACCGACTCCATGGTGCGCAGCCTGATCGATGCCGCCCTGCGCCGCAACGATCGCCGCCTCACCCCGCCGATCTTCAACGTCTTTATGGCCAAGGAGAAGCAGCATCTGGATGCCCGCCACAAGCGCCACACCGCCGAACGAACCGATACCCTTCGCAAGCTGCCGCTGTTTGCCATGTTGCAGGAGAACGAGCTGCTTCAGCTGGCCGATCAGGTGAAGTTCGCCCCCTTCGTCAGCGGCGACATCATGCTGGAGCAGGGGGATGTCTCCAGCTGGCTGTTCGTGCTGGTCAAAGGGGAGGCCGAGATGGTGGTCAATGTCGAGGGACGAGAGCTGAAGCTTGGTACGCTCAACGCGGGAGACTTTTTTGGCGAACTGAGCCTGCTCACCGGCGAGCCCAGCTCCTTCACGGTGCGGGCGGTGGCCACCGTCGAAACCTATCGCATCAATCAGGCAATGTTTCAGGAGTTGGTGATGCAGCGCGAGGCGCTGGTCGAGCCCCTCTACCGGGTGCTGAGCGACCGCCAGCAGGAGCAGCGGGCGCTGCTGGAGCGGGAGGCGGAAGCCATGAAACAGCCACCACAACAGCTTGATCTCCTTGATAAACTGATGAAGTTGTTCGGTGGAAGATGACGTAGCATGGCACGATATTGAGGACGTGAAGAGAGAACCCCAGCCATGTTACTGACTACCCTAGCCCTTGCCGCCAGCCTGCAATTTGATTGTCCCGCCACCATCGAGAGTCGCCAGCAGCTGCTGACCCCGCAGCAGGGCTGGCAGGCGTTCACCCGCAATGACGATGGCAAACCGGACGAAACCCTCAGCCACCGGCTCGATAATCTGGCCCTGTTCGACGGAGATCCTGCCGAGCTGGCCCAACTCAAACCGGATAATGGCGACAGCGACGAAATCCACTACTGGAGCCAGCTCGATAGCAGTCTGCGCCCGCTCTATCTGGTCTGCCGCTATCAGAACAGCGCCATCACCCTGCAGCAGGCGCTGCCCGTCGGCATCAGTTACTGCCGCGTCAACCAGCGCGATCGCTACACCCTGCTCGGGCTGATTTGCCGCAAATAGCGGGCGTAACCCCTTGCCATACATCGCTATTCACTGACAGCCATTACCGCCTGAGCCGGGCCACCCGCCAGCGCCATCAGAGCAGCAGTTCGGCCAGCTCCTCCAGTGCCGTCAGCTCCACGTCCGGCAACAGTTGCAGCTGTTGCCACGGTTGTTGCCGCTCGTTGAGCCAGGCGGCGCGAAAGCCATGCAATCGGGCACCCAGCACATCGGTCTCGGGATGATCCCCCACATGGAGGATCCGCTCTGCTGGCAACTTGAGGGTGCTGCGGGTCTGCTCAAACATATCCGGTGCCGGTTTCATTCTGGCGTCCGCCCCCGCCTTGCAGACCAGCATGAAGTAGTGGTCCAGCCCTGCCTGCGCCAGATCCAGATTGCCGTTGGTGATCACCACCAGCGGGTAGCGTTCGGCCAATCTGGCCAGCAGCTGATGAGTGGACTCGCTCACCTCGATCTTCGAGCGCTCTGCCAGAAACGCAGCAAACACCTGCTCCGCCTCGCGACTGGCCTGCTGGTCAGCCATCCCCCCCGCCACCATAGCGGCGCGGATGGTCTGCTGGCGCGCCAGACTGACATCGTGGCGCAGCTCGGGCCTGGCCAACAACACGGCGCGTTTTAGCTCCAGCCAGCGCGGCTTGTCGAGCATGGCGGTGGCCAGATATTCGCTGCGCAGATGGCTCAACATCCACTGCTCGGCCCGCACGATGGCGGGGCCGTTGTCATAGAGGGTATCGTCGAGATCAAACGAGATGGCGGCAACCGGCTGCCAGCGGCGATAGAAGTGCATGGACTCTCCTCTGCAACGGGGCTCAGGGCCCGTTATTCATCGTCCTGCGCATCCGGGTCACGCTTGGCCCTGGGGTGGGCGCTGTCGTAAACCTTGGCCAGATGCTGGAAGTCGAGGTGGGTATAGATCTGGGTGGTAGAGAGGTCGGCATGTCCCAGCAGCTCCTGCACCGCCCGCAGATCGCCGGAGGACTCCAGCATATGGGTGGCGAAGCTGTGGCGCAGCTTGTGGGGATGGACGTGGGCGTTGAGCGCCTGCTTGTTGCCCCAGCCATCAAGGCGGGCCTGCACCGAGCGCGCCGACAGCCGCTGCTTGCGGCTGGAGACAAACAGCGCCTCGCTCTCATCCCCGGCAAGCAGCGGGCGCACCTTGAGCCACTTCTGCAGCCACTCGACCGCCATCCGGCCGATGGGCAGCACCCGCTCCCGCGAGCCCTTGCCGGTCACCTTGAGCTGGCGGTCGTCGAGCTTCAGGTCCACCAGATTGATCCCCACCAGCTCGGCCAGACGCAGCCCTGAAGAGTACATCAGCTCCATGATGGCGCGATCCCGCACCGCCAGCGGATCCTGCTCGTCGGTGATGTTGAGCAGCTGGTGCATCTCGTCCACATCGAGGTTTTTCGGCAGCGGCCGCCCCTGTTTGGGGGTGACGATGCCACGGGCCGGATTGGCGGTCAGCCGCCCCTGCCGCACCTGCCAGTCGCAAAAGCTGCGCAGGGCAGAGACCTTGGTGGACAGGGAACGAGGAGCAAGTCCCCCCTTGTGCATCCGGGTCACCAGAGTGCGCACCTGACTCGCCTCGAGCCGACCCCAGTCAGTGAGCCCCAGAGCCACCAGCTCGGCGGTCATCGCCTCCAGATGGGCTTGATAGTTATTGCGGGTATGAGGGCTGAGCTGACGCTCGACCCTCAGGTATTCGATAAAGGCCGCCAGCTCGTCCGCCAGTTCCGCAGGCAGTGGCGGTGCGACGACGGGAGCTTTGGCGGGCGCCCTGGCCGGTGTTCTAGCCATGAGTCAACTCGGGCAGACGCAGTTGCAGCAGGCGCCCCAGTTGGCCCAGCAGCAGGGTGTCGTTGTGGGGAGTAAAGTGGCCGGGATCCGAGCTGGCGAAGGCCAGCACACCGAGATCGCCGAGCCGCATCAGGGCCACCGAGTTGACCAGCACATCATGGCCAAACAGCGCCTGCTTCTCGCTCTGGCTCAGGCGGCCAAAGTAGTAATCCTGCCCCGGCAGACGCTGACCCAGCAGGGATTCGAGCTGCTTGCCCTGCGCCAGAAAGCGCTGCTCGGGCCCGCTCAGGGCAAACTTCTTGGGATTGAGCCAGAGCCGCAGCCCGGTCAGGCGCAGCCGCTGGACAAAGGCCTTGCCCATCACGGCACTTACCTCGAACAGGGTCTGGCAGCCGTACAGCTCGCCGTAGAGATCGGCATAGACCCGGAAGATCCGCTCGTTTTCGCTGGCGATCCCCATCAATTCGGTGATCTCCTGCTCCAGCTGTTCGATCCGCTCGCGCTGACGCTCCAGCTGGCGCTCGACCAGCGAGACCGACCCTTTGCGTTCATGGGGAATGCGGATCCGGTCCAGCACGGCGGCATGGCGTTGGAAAAACTCGGGATAACGGGCCAGGTACTCCAGCACAGTGGCTTCATCCACCGATTGCTCCTGCCGTTTGAGTTCGCTCATAAATTGGTTGATCCATCAGAGAAATGGGGCTCGCTGCCCCGACATCATGGGCAAAGGGGGCCAACGCCCCCCGTACCTGAACCTTTATCGGCTAAACCTCTATCTGGCCGTCAAACACATGCTCGGCGGGACCTGTCATATAGACCGGCTGGCCCGGGCCCTTCCAGGCGATGGTCAGCTTGCCGCCCGGCAGACTGACGGTGACCCGCTCCTTGAGCTTGCCCTGACTGATGCCAATCACCGCCGCCGCACAGGCACCGGTGCCGCAGGCCAGGGTCTCGCCACAGCCCCGCTCGAATACACGCAGCTTGATCTCGGTGGCATTGACCATCTCCATGAATCCAACGTTGACCCGCTCAGGGAAACGCTCGTGGCGCTCCATGATGGCACCGAGCGTCTCGACCGGCGCATCGGCGACCGAAGGCACCTCGATGACGCAGTGGGGATTGCCCATGGAGACCACGCCACACATCACGGTATGCTCCTGCGCCCGCAGCAGATAGGTTTTTTCCGCCTTCTGGGCCCGGAACGGGATCTTGCCCGGCTCAAACTGGGGAACCCCCATGTTGACCGTGACCTGATTCTCCCCCTCCAGCTGCAACACGATGCGACCCCGGGCGGTACTGACCGCGATGCGATCCCGGTTGATCAGCCCCTTGAGACGCACGAAACGGGCAAAACAGCGGGCACCGTTGCCACACTGCTCCACTTCGCTGCCATCGGCATTGAAAATGCGATAGTGAAAGTCGAGTTCAGGGTCATAGGGCGGCTCCACCAGCAGCAGCTGGTCAAAGCCGATCCCGAAGTGGCGATCTGCCAGCTTCTTGATGACGTCATTGCTGAAAAATACCTTCTGGGTGACGCCATCCACCACCATGAAGTCGTTGCCCAAGCCATGCATCTTGGAAAAATCTATCAACATCGTGCATTCCTGTGCTGTTAGGGCTGTAAAAATTCACCGAACCAAGGGTCGTCAAGCGCCATGAAGTCGTTGTCCAAAGCCCCATGCATCATGGAACAATCTATCCACATCGTGCATTCCTGTGCTGTTAGGGCTGTAAATACTCACCGTCAACCGTTATGAAATCATTGTCCCAGCCTGCGCCATCAGGGCAGCAGGTGCTCACCGCGCCAGAGATCGGCCAACTGCTCACGCTCGCGGATCAGGTGCGCCTCGGCACCATCCACCAGCACTTCGGCAGCGCGCGGACGGGTGTTGTAGTTGGATGACATGGTAAAGCCGTAGGCACCGGCCGAGCGCACTGCCAGCAGGGAACCCTCGGCAATAGCCAGAGTGCGCTCCTTGCCGAGGAAGTCACCGGTCTCGCACACCGGGCCCACCACGTCATAGAGCGCGGGAGCATGACCGGCACGGCTATCCACCTCGATGATGTTCATCCAGGCGCCGTAGAGCGAGGGGCGCAGCATGTCGTTCATGCCGGCATCGATCAGCGCGAAGTTGCGGGTCTCGCCCGGTTTCAGATACTCAACCCGAGTCAGCAGCACGCCGGCATTGGCGACGATGGCGCGGCCCGGTTCGAACAGCAGAGTCAGATCCCGGCCCGCCAGCTTCTGCTTGAGCGCTTCGGCATACTCGGTCGGATGGGGTGGCTGCTCGGAACCGTAGTTGACCCCAAGGCCACCACCCACGTCCAGATGGTGGATATGAATCCCTTCCGCCGCCAGACCGTCGATCAGCCGCAGCAGCTTGTCAGCCGCTTCCATAAAGGGATTCAATTCAGTGAGTTGCGAGCCGATATGGCAATCGACCCCGACGATCTCGATGTTCGCCATCGCGGCCGCCTTGCGATAGATGACTGGCGCCAGCTCGATGGGAATGCCGAACTTGTTCTGCTTGAGGCCGGTGGAGATATAGGGGTGAGTACCGGCATCGATATCCGGATTGACCCGCACCGAGACGCGAGCCTTCTTGCCCATGCTGCCCGCCACCCGATTGAGGCGCTCCAGCTCGGCTTCCGACTCCAGATTGAAGCAGAGGATCTCTTTATCCAGCGCAAGGCGCATCTCCGCTTCACTCTTGGCCACCCCGGAGAAGACCACTTTGCCCGGATCACCGCCCGCCGCAAGAACCCGCGACAGCTCGCCACCTGAGACGATGTCAAACCCCGAGCCCAGTCGGGCCAGCAGGTTGAGCAGCGCCAGGTTGGAGTTGGCCTTCACCGCATAGCAGATCAGATGGGGAATATCGCCAGCGGCCTTGTCGAAGGCGTGCCAATGGCGCTCGAGGGTCGCACGGGAGTAGACGTAAAGCGGGGTACCGTACTGCTCGGCAAGCTGTTGCAGCGAGGTTTGCTCGGCCTGAAGCTGGCCGTCGGCGTCGTAGTTAAAGTGATCCAAGGGGGCGGTTCCTTCCTAGAATGGGTGCGGCATTAGTGCGGCGCGGCCTCGGTGGTCGCAGGCGGTGCTGCTTGCGGTGTACTCTGGCTCTGTGGCTGCTCGGGGGGCGGCATATAAAGCGGCCCCTTCAGACCGCACGCGGCCAACCCGAGGGACAGAAGAGTAGCAAGCAGACACTTGGTGAACTGAGTGATCATAATGGTTCGCTGCGAAAAAATTTTTGGCCCTCTATAATCGCACTCACATTGTTAAAAGCAACAGGATAAACCGATGAAGGATCACGAGTATCACGCCCTGACCGACGCCTTTTTCCAATATGTGGAAGACACGCTCGACGAGGGGTATCCGGATATCGACTGCGAGCGCAGCGGCGGCGTATTGACCCTCTCTTTCGAGAACAAGACCAAGGTCATCATCAACAAGCAGGAGCCACTGCACCAGATTTGGGTCGCCACCCGCGAGAACGGCTTCCACTTCGAACTGCAGGGTGACACCTGGATCGACAACCGCTTCGGCCACGAGCTCAAGGCGCTGCTGAGCCAATCCTGCACCGCCCAGGCGGGCGAAGAGGTGGTGTTCCCATGATCGACCTGCACCCGCAGGGCGCCCGTCACGCGGTGATCTGGCTGCACGGGCTGGGTGATTCCGGCGCCGGCCTCGCCCCGCTGGTGGACGCGCTGGATCTGCCCGCCGACTTGCCGGTGCGTCACCTGCTGCCGGATGCCCCCGAGCGCCCCATCACCATCAATATGGGCTACAAGATGCGCGGCTGGTACGACATCAAGAGCTTCGAGGATCCCGCCGAGCGGGCAGTTGAGTCCCATGTCCGTGAATCGGCCGACCAGATTGCCGCATTGCTCGATCAGCTGGTAGCCGACGGGTTTGCCCCCAATCATATCGTGCTGGCAGGTTTCTCTCAGGGCGGGGTGATTGCCTCCTTCACCGCGCTGCGCTATCAGGCAACGCTGGCTGGCCTGCTCTGCATGTCCACCTATCTGGCCGCCCCCGACAAGCTGCTCGGCGAGATGAGCGAGGCTGCTCGCACCCTGCCCATCTGCTACATGCACGGCATCTATGACGATGTGGTGAGCCTGTCGCTCGGTTGGGATGCCAAGAACCGACTGGAAAGCGCCGGACTCGCCCCCGAGTGGCACGAGTACCCAATGCGCCACGAGATCTGCCGCCCGCAGCTCGGCGACATTCGCAGCTGGCTGCTGGCCCGCCTCGGCGCGTGAGCCTCTCCAGTAAAGCAAACGGCCTGCATCTGCAGGCCGTTTTTTATGGCGATTCCAACTGACGGGTCAGCCCACTTCTCGAGCGGGCGGCACCTGTTCGCGCAGAGTGCCCTGACTGCGATAGGGGATCACATCCAGCTCGCCATTCACTTGTACTATCTCGTAGTACTGCGGCAGGTTGAAGTTGATGAACTGCCCATCATCGCTGAACCGCTCGTGATTGGAGGTGTAGAAGCGGTTGACCCCCGCCACCAGCTCATCCTTGTTTCCGGCAAAGTGCTGGTAGATCTCCACCCGGTTCGCCTCATCGAGGATATAGATGTTGGTGCCCGCATCCCGGGTATCGAAGAAAAACTGCACCAACCCTTCGCTGGCGTAGGCATCGACGATGCTCGGCAGATGCTGGCTGTGGGTCTTGTCGAGCCGCAGCGGCAGGTGATCCAGCTTGTTGTGGGAGATGTGACGGTAAAAATCGATGGCGTTTTCCAGCTTCTTCACCGACACCCCGCGCCGCTCGAAGAAGATGCCGTACTTCTCGCGGCCAAGGGCCATGGTCTTGACCAACTGCTGCTTGTCGCGGGCAAGGCGCAGATCGATACACTCCGCCACCAGCGTCTGGAAACGGGAGCGCACCAGAGAACGGAAGTGCTGGCTGTAGCAGAACACCTCGATCATCTCGGGGGCGGCGGCATCCTGATGCATCTTGCCGAGGATGGTGGTGAGGGCATCGACCACGGCTTCATCCCCCTGGAAGTGCAGGGTACGGATCTCGCTCCAGGAGTTGCGATAGACCAGATCCACCGAGCCCACCAGACACTCCTGATTGCGACCAAACGAGAAGACATCCACGGTATTGGCGTCAAATTCGATCACCTGACCGACCCAGTGACTGGTCGGGTCCATCTCCAGATTGAGGAAGATGGAGAGCTGACGGATCTCGCACGGCCGGCTGAGGGCCAGGTTGGTGGCCAGTGGGTACTTCTCGGGGAAGCAGCCGGAGAGATCGCGGCAGAACTGGTGCAGATTGTCGATGTGCAGATCCGAACCCTGATTGAACAGGTGCACCCGCGACTGGGGCGTCAACAGATCGTTGAAGTAGGCCCAGGAGACCAGCTTGCTGATGTAACCGTTGAACTCCAGCGGCGCGCGGCCAATGATGTCCACCGGCTCCAGTGAATGTTTGTAGAGATACCAGCCGGCGCGATTGAGGCGACCATGCGGCACCTGCACGAAGCTGAGATCCGGCTCGCTGAGATCAGGCGCGATCTTGAGGTTGATACGCTGCACCTTGCCCGGCAGGCTCTCGAACGCGGCATAGAGTTTGCGCGACAGAATGCCGATATCTTCCGGGTTGATCGACTCGCTGATGTTGTTGCGGCGGGCGAACTGGATCAGGTTGCGGTAGCTCTGCATCAGGGCTTCCAGCAGCTCGGCGTGAGCGATCTTCACCTCTTCGATCTTCCACTCGTGGCGGTGATCGAGTTGATAGAGTTTGTCCTGACTCCAGCCCCAGTAGGAGACCAGCTGGCTCATCTGCTCGCGGCGCCACTCGGGGGAGTGATCATCCTTGGGATGGCTGAGACCGTCGCACACCTTGAGGTAGAAGCAGCGGCGCACCAGATCGAGCCGCGCCATGTCGCCGATGGACTTGAGGTAGTTGGTCACCTTGTCCAGCATCAGACAGTAGTTGTCGAGCCGGTAGTGCATCCCCTCGTTGTGCTGGAACCAGTCGCGACCAATCATCGACAGCAGGCGGGTATTGGGATACTCGTGAGAGTAGGCTTCCATCAGCACCGACTTGAGCACCGCCTTGTAGGGGGAGTCGATCCCCTTGTAGAGCTGCCACAGGGCGGAGCCGAAATACTCTTCGGCCGGAATACGGTCAAAACTGCCGAGATCGAGCCAGTCGTCCTGCTTGAGCTTGCCGCTCTCGAACAGCTCGTTCACATACTCATCGTAGTGATCATCACACTCGGTGGGCACCAGATACCAGATCAAGCGTTTGCCCGCGATACGCATGGCACTGCGGTAGAACTCGTCGAGCAACAGCAGGTGCTGGGCACTGCCGCAGCTCTCCCCCTGCATCTGGGCATCGTTGGTCTGGCGGAACTTGTCTTCCGGGATCAGGAAGAAGTTGAGATCGACCCCGCGCTGTTCGGCCCACTTGGAGAGTTGCTGGCATTTCAGCTCCAGCAGATCGAGCCGCTCCTGCGACAAACCGGCCACGTGGCAGACCCAGATATCGAGATCGGAGTGACAGCATTGACCGATGGAGGAGGTGCTGCCCATGGAGTAGAGCCCCTGAATAGCTCGATCATGGGTTGCCAGACCACTCTGGCAGTTGGCGTTGCGGCAGAGGTCATCGATAAAGGCTTGCTGCTCGGCAGTGGCACTGAAGCTCCAGATGCCATGAGGGACATCACCGGAGACATAACCGGGCAGCAGGGGATGATTGAAGTGCAGCATGACAGGCAGCAGTTGGAATACCTGCTGCCCATAGCGACTCATGAGGCCTAACGCCCGTTGCGTCTTGAGACGGGTAATGTCGTCATAACGCGCAACCAGCGTATCGATGTGTTCCTGCAATGCCCTGCCTATCACCTAAGTGAAAATGACGCACCAAAAGGGGGATACGTCAAAAAAGTGTGATCATGTTAACAATGCAAACAGCGGTGGTAAACAAGCCTTCGGCTAAACGTCAGATTATTTCTGGTATGACCACATCAAGTATCAGGGGAAATCATTAAATCCCAATACATTCAATGAATTAATCAACACCGCTTGCTTAATGAAAATCATTTTCAGCATGCATTTTTGAGCTTGGCCCCGCTTTTGCCGGCTCCGCCATGAAAGCCCGGGCAAAGGGTGGTAATATCGATTTCCTTCTAAAAATGAAACAACTGATTGATATGGCAGCCCGAACCCTGAAAATTGCCACTCGCAAGAGCCCGCTGGCCCTGTGGCAGGCCAACTTTGTCAAAGACCGGCTCGAAGCCCTGCACCCGCAGTTGCAGGTCGAACTGGTGCCCATGAGCACTCAGGGTGACAAGATCCTCGATACCCCGCTGGCCAAGGTCGGTGGCAAGGGGTTGTTCGTCAAGGAGCTGGAGACCGCCATGCTGGAAGGACGGGCCGATATCGCCGTTCACTCCATGAAAGACGTTCCGGTGGAGTTCCCCGAGGGGCTCGGTCTGCACACCATCTGCGAGCGGGAAGATCCCCGCGATGCTTTCGTCTCCAATCGTTTCAAGGCCATTGCCGAACTGCCGCAAGGGGCCGTGGTCGGCACCTCCAGCCTGCGCCGCCAGTGCCAGCTGCGCGCCGCCCGCCCGGATCTGGTGATCCGCGACCTGCGCGGCAACGTCAACACTCGCCTCGCCAAGCTGGATGCGGGTGAGTACGACGCCATCATCCTCGCCGCCGCCGGTCTGAAACGACTGGAGATGGCGCACCGCATCACCGCCTTTATCGAGCCGGAGCAGAGCCTGCCGGCCAACGGTCAGGGCGCCGTCGGTATCGAATGCCGCCTCGACGATGTTGAGCTGCACGCTCTGCTGGCGCCGCTGGAGCACGCCGAGACCCGCGCCCGGGTGCTGACCGAGCGCGCCATGAATCGCGCCCTGCAAGGGGGATGTCAGGTGCCTATCGGTGCCTACGCACTGGTCGAAGGCGAACAGATCTGGCTGCGCGGTCTGGTGGGCAGCCCGGATGGCAGCCAGGTGATCCGTGACGAGATCCGCGGTCCGCTGGCCGATGGTGAGGCCCTCGGCGAACAGCTGGCCCAGCGCCTGCTGGCCGCCGGTGCCGACGAGATCCTGGCCGAGGTCTACCGCACATGATCCCGCTGGTGGTGCGTCCGGCCGTTCAGGCCGCCGAGCTGGTGCAGTTGTTGCGCCAGCACGGCCATGCACCACTCTGCTGCCCACTGCTGGAAACCGTGGCGGGCAGCGAACTCCCTCTCCTGCCCGACCTGTTGCGCAGTGCCGACGCGGTTATCGCCGTCAGCATCCATGCCGTTCATTTTGCACACGATTTTCTGTTGCAAACTGGTCAGACCTGGCCACATATTGAGTACTTTGCGGTGGGTCAGGCCAGCGCAGATGCGTTTGTCTCCATCGGCATCACGGCAATCTGCCCGGATGACCCGCGCAGCGAAGGGCTGCTGGCCCTGCCCGCCCTGCAGCAGGTAGCTGGCAAACGGGTACTGATCCTGCGCGGCAATGGCGGGCGGGATCTCATCGCCAGCACACTGGCCTCACGCGGTGCTCTGGTGCACTATTGTGCGGCCTATGAGCGCCACTACCCCGAGCTGGACGGGGACACATTGACCCACCACTGGCAGGCAGCGGGGCTGGACAGCCTGCTCATTACCAGTGGTGAACTGCTGCAACGGCTGCTGGAACTGGTTCCCGACCACCAGCGGCCCTGGCTTTTTGACCGCCTGCTGGTGGTCCCCAGCCCGCGCGTGGCCGAGATGGCCAGTGCAGCGGGCTTTATCCATATCACGATTGCCCAAGGTGCATCCAACCAGGCCCTGACGGCCGCACTGGAACTGAGGAAGATGGAATGACAGAACAACAAGAATCCCAGGTCAAACCCCAGCCGACCGCTGTGGTCAATGGCAGCAAGAGCCGCTCCGGTGCCGTACTGGGAGGGGTCGCCATCCTGCTGGCCCTTGGCCTGACCGGCGGTCTCTATCTGCACGGCCACAAGAACGCCGTTGCCCAGCAGGCCGAACTGGCCCAGCTCAAGCAACAGCTGGCGAGCGCCCTGAGCAAGATCGACCAGACCAGCAGCAAGGATGCCGAGCAGCTGGCAGCGCTGGATCAAACCCAGCAACGGTTGCAGGGGGAGATGCAGGGGCTGCAGAACCGGGTGCTGGATCTCAACGACAAGCGCCCCAACGACTGGATGCTGGCCGAATCCGAGTATCTGGTACGGATGGCGGGCCGCAAACTGTGGCTGGAGCATGACCTCGTCTCCGCCATCACCCTGCTCGGCAATGCTGACGAGCGCATCGCCGCCCTCAACGACCCCAGCCTGATGCCGATCCGCAAGGCGCTGGCCGAGGATATCGCCAAGCTCAAGGGGATGCCGCGCATCGACCGCGAGGGGCTGACCCTCAAGCTGGCTGCGCTCTCCGACCAGATCGAGCTGCTGCCCCTCTCCACCGTCAGCATGCCGGAAGCCAAAGCCGAGCCGGATCAGGCGGTCAGCACCAATCCCGACGAGTGGGAGAGCAACCTGAAGAAGAACTGGGTCAAGTTCACCGAGAACTTCGTCACCATCCGTCGCCGCGATGGCGCGGTCGAGGCGCTGCTCTCGCCGCAGCAGGAGATCTTCCTGCGTGAAAACCTCAAAACCAAGCTGTTGCAGGCCCAGCTCTCCGTCTATCGCGAGCAGCAGGCGCTCTACGAAGACAGCCTGGACAAGGCCCAGCGCTGGCTGACCCAATATTTCGACACCGACAACAGCGCCACCCGCTACATGCAGGGCGAGATCGACAAGCTCAAGGGTGAGCAGATCCAGATCGACTATCCGGCCCAGTTCAAGACCCAGGCGATGCTGGAGCAGGTGCTGACCGAACGCCTGCAACGCATTCTGGCCAGCAGCTGAGGAGGGCACCATGATCCGTATAATCATTCTGGTCGCCGTGATGGTCGCAGGGCTGATCTTTGGCCCGCAAGCCTCCGGCAACAAGGGCTATGTGCTGATTGCCCTTGGCAATTACACCATCGAATCTTCCGTAACCAGCGCGGTGATCCTGGCCGTGCTGTTCTACGGCGCCCTGCTGATCGTCGAGTGGCTGCTGGGTCGGGTATTCGGCCTGCGCCGCAAGACCCTCGGCTGGTACGGCTCGCGCCGCCGCCGCAAGGCCAATCAACAGACCGTCGCCGCCACCCTGGCAATGGCCGAAGGGCACTACAGTCAGGCTGAAAAACTGATGATCAAGGGGGCCAGCAACAGCGACACCCCGCTGCTCAACTACCTGAGCGCCGCCAAGGCGGCACAGGCCCGTGGTGACGACGCCCGCCGGGATCAATACCTGCAAAAAGCGCAGGAGGAAAATCCCAAAGCCGAGCTGGCGCTCACCCTGACCCAGACCCAGTTGCAGATCGAGCAGGGCCAGTACGATACCGCGCTGGCGATGCTAGAGTCGGTCTACGCCCTCAACCCGCGCCACCCCATGGTGCTGGATCAGCTGCGTCAGGTACATCTGGCACGTCAGGACTGGAGCGCCCTGTGCGACCTGATCCCGGCGCTGCACAAGGTGGGCAAGCTGACCCCGAAACAGGAAGAAGATCTGCTGCAACAGGCCTGGTGTGGTCGCCTGCAACAGGCTGCCGGCAGCCTCGAAACCCTCAAGGCGGTGTGGCAGGATCTGCCGCGCAAGCTGCGCCTCGAGCCAGAACTGCTGGCCTGCTACGGCGATCTGCTGCGCCAGCTGGGTGCCGACGGCGAAGCCGCCACCCTGTGGCAGGAGGCGCTGCGCAAACAGCCGATGCCGCAGCTGCTGGCTCGCCTGCCCAAGCTGAAACTCGACAGTTACCAGCCGCTGCTGGCGCTGCTGCAAAAACAGCAGGGGCAACCGGAAGTTGACACCGCACTGGCCCAGCTCTATCTGCTGGCCGGTCAGCTGGACGATGCCCAGAAGCTGCTGGAGCAGGAAGTGGAGCGGGCGCCGAGCGCCGCCGCCTACCACGCCCTCGGCCAGCTGATGGACAAGCGCCGCCTCACCAACAAGGCCAACGAGTACTATCGTCAGGCACTGGAACTGGCGGGAGTCTGATCCCCGGCGAACAGAAACGCGAGAGGCCGCATGATGCGGCCTCTTTTTTTTATCTCTTCGCCCTGCCCTCGTCAGGTGGTGAGCCGCTCCAGCTCACCGATCAGCCAGATGGCCTCGGCACGGTGGCTGCCGCACACATCCATCATGGGGCGAAAACCGCCGCACACCGCTGGCCGCTCCGGTTGACCGAAGATCTTGCAGCCAAGGGCGCTATCGAGCTGGATACAGGGGACGCCAGCCGGTTTGCCATCTGGCATACCGGGAATGGCACTGCTGATACTGGGGGCGATGCAACAGGCAGCGCAGCCGCTACGACACTCCATAGACTCCACTCCTTTGGGACGGTCTGAGCCACCATAGCCGAAGCGGCGGCACAAACGTAGCTGGCGCACAACAAAAAGCCCGACCGCACGGGCGATCGGGCTTCAGACGCAGCCGGTTCAGCGAGCCATCATCACAGGATGATATCGCGAACCACGCTGTCTTTACGCTCAAGATAATGGATCGACTTGATACGACGAATGGTGCGGGATTTACCACGGATCAACAGAGTCTCGGTGGTCGCCATCACGCCATCGCTGGTGATGCCATCCAGCAGATCACCCTTGGTGATGCCGGTGGCGGAGAAGATGACGTTGTCATTCTTCGCCATGTCTTCCAGCTTGAGCACCTTGTTCACATCGATACCCAGCGCTTCGCAGCGGGCAATTTCCTGCTCGCCCAGCGCACGCACTTCCGGGCTGTCGCCCTTGACGCGGTGACGCGGCACCAGACGGGCCTGCATGTCACCATCCAGCGCGCGGATCACCGCCGCGGAGATCACCCCTTCTGGTGCGCCGCCGATGCCATACAGCATGTCGACTTCGCTGTCCGGCAGACAGGTGAGGATGGAGGCGGCAACGTCACCATCAGGAATGGCGAACACCCGCACGCCCAGACCCTGCATCTCCTTGATTGCCTTGTCATGACGCGGCTTGGCCAGGGTAATGACGGTCAGACGGGAGAGCGGCTTGCCCAGCGCCTTGGCCACGGACTTCAGGTTCAGCTCGAGAGCCTGATCCAGGTCGATGGCGCCTTTGGCCTTTGGCCCGACGATCAGCTTTTCCATGTACATGTCGGGCGCTTTCAGGAAAGAACCCTTGTCGCCTACCGCCAGTACGGCCAGCGCGTTGGCCTGACCCATGGCGGTCATGCGGGTACCCTCGATGGGATCGACCGCGATATCCACCGCGTCGCCGTGTCCGGTACCAACCTTCTCGCCGATATAGAGCATCGGCGCTTCATCAATTTCACCTTCGCCGATCACAATCTCACCATCGATCTCGATCTGGTTGAGAATGTGGCGCATGGCCGCTACGGCCGCCCCATCAGCGATATTCTTGTCACCACGTCCGAGCCACTTGTAGCCAGCCAGTGCAGCCGCTTCCGTCACTCGGGAAAACTCGATTGCCAGTTCACGTCTCATCGCATATCCAACCTATGGAGCCCGAAAACGGGCGGCATTCTACCACAAGGGCAAACCTTTGCGCACAAAAGTAGCCGCTGCGAGCAAGAATGTAGCCAATTCATCCAATTGCAACCCAATTGCCATCGACTCTTCATCCAACTGTCACCCCGCTGTCATCCCCGCTGCCTAGCATGACCCCGTTTTCAAAACAAAAGCTTGCAACACCACAAGGGATTAAGATGAAAAAGCTGACTGTAGTGGCACTGGCTCTCACCGCAGCCTTCCAGGCTCAAGCCGTTGAAGTGTACAAAAATGACACCTCCATGCTGGATCTCTATGGCCGCGTCTATGCGGGTCACTTCTTCGGTGACAAGAAAGACGACACCAATGCTACCAAGGAGTACAGCAACAAACAGGGCGCCAACCAGTTTGTCCGTTTCGGCGCCAAAGCCGAGACCCAGATCCAGAGCGGTCTGAAAGCACTGGCCCAGTACGAAGTGCAGATGTACATCAACGACAGCGAAAAGACCCTGGGTAAAGATGGAAACGCGGACAACTTGCGTACCCGCCTGGCCTTTGCCGGTGTCGGTGCCGATTGGGGCAATATCACTTTCGGACGCCAAAAAGGGGCAATGGGAACTCTGGTTGACTGGACTGATGTGGCACTATCCGATGGTTATGGCGCTGATGCCACCGGGGCAGGTACTGACACGTTTGCTACCAACCGAGCAGGCTCCGTACTGAAGTATTCAGGCCTGTTCAATGGCTTCCAGTTCGACACCAGCTACAAGTTCGATGGTGGCAAAGTGGAAGACAAGGGTAACAAGAACAGCGACCCAGCCTATGGCGCTGCGCTTTCCTACACCTTCCCGTTCAACCTGGCACTGGGCACCGCCTACAACGTCGGCCAGCGTCAGGATAAAGACGCCAAGGATGCCAAACTGTGGTTGATCTCCGCCAAATACGATAACAAGGCTCTGTATGCAGCACTGACCTACGCTGATGGTGCAGACTTTGTCAAAACCGGCACCGATCACACCGGTTGGGAAGCCGCGCTGGGCTACAACTTCGAGAATGGCTTCGGCCTGATGGCCCTGTGGAACAAGCAGGAGCAGGAAGTAACCGGTGGCCAGAAAACTGATGCTGTTGATTACTACACCCTGGGTGCCCAGTACAAATTCAACAAGAACCTGCGGGTGATTGGCGAGTACCGTATCAACAATCTGGACAGCAAAGAAAGCGGTCGCTTTGATGTGAAAGATGACTTCCAGCTGGCTGCCCGCTACGACTTCTAATCGAGGTTTTGCGGATCCCCAAAGCGCGATGGCTTGCCATCGCGCTTTTTGCTGAGCGTCGCTCACGACCGGAGAAAGTGGCCTAGGCTCAACAGTAGATGTATCGCCGGAGAGATGATCATGGTCAGGCTGCTTTTCGTCCTGCTGTTACTACTGGCTCTTCCCGCTCACGCCCTCTCTATCGCCATGGTGCTGTGGCGCGGTGAAACCGCAGCCGAAGCGGGCTTTCGGGCAGAGCTGACCCGCCTTGGCTATCAGGCCACCATCACCACCTATAACGCCGATCAGGATCGTACGGCGCTGGCAACCATGCTGCGCCAGCAGATGCTGCCGAAACTGGCCGAATACGACTACATCTACACCTTTGGCACCACCGCCACCACCATGACCAAGAGTCTGGTGGCCAACCGCAAGCCACTGATTTTCAATGTGGTTTCCGATCCGATCGGGGCAGACATCCTCTCGGAAGACAAAGCCCAGAACAGCATGGTGGCCGGGGTAAGCAACATGGTGCCGATGGCGCTGCAACTGGCCAACGCCAGCGAGCACCTGGCCACCGGAAAACGGCTGTTGCTGCCCTTCAACCCCCGTGAGCAGAACACCCTGCTGGTGGCCGATATGCTGCTCAATGAAGCGAAACGCTATCAGTGGCAGATGGTCACCTGGCGAATGGCCCCTGACCCACGGCGGCTGGACAACGAACTGAAGCGGCTGCAACAGGATGCCAAAAACGACATCGTCTTTCTGGCCGCAGACAGCTATCTGCTCTCCATCGCCCCCAGCCTGCTGAATGCGCTCAACGCAGCTGCCATCCCTACCATCTGCAGTGCCGAGCTGTTCGTTGAACACGGCTGCAGCGTTGGCACCATCAGCAGCTACGAGGCGCTGGGCAAGATGGCCGCCGGGATCATCCACCGCCACCAGCAGGGAACAGAGTTGCAGGATATTCCGCTGCAGACCGACCCCCATCCCAAACTGGTGTTGGGGCAACTGGGTAACGCCACCACGCAGGAGGCGAGCCTCGAAAAGCCGAAGCCTTGATAAAGATCTCGGCCAATCAGGCTCCGGGCGGGTATGCTGTTGACCCCCATCGCCCGAGAGCCCTTTCCCATGAGCACCACCGTCTTTTTTGCCGTTCTGCTGGCAGCCCTGCTTCACGCCAGCTGGAATGCGCTGGTCAAAATTGGCGAAGAGCGGCTGGTGGGGGTGTCACTGGTGGCGATCTTCTCAGGGCTTATCGCCGCTGTGGCGCTGCTGCCAATGGGGATTCCCTCTGCTGCCGAGCTGCCCTGGCTCGGCCTCTCAGTCCTGCTCCATATCGGTTACTGCCTGTTTCTCAGCCATGCCTACAATCAGGGCGATTTTGGCCAGATCTATCCGCTGGCCCGTGGCAGTGCCCCGCTGCTCGCCATGGCATTAAGTGCCATATTGCTGAGGGACTACCCCGGTTACGGCGGCATCATCGGCGCCTGCGTGCTGATCATGGGGGTCTTGCTGATGGCCTTGCGAGGCGGGCAGCAGCGCCTTGACAGCAAGGCAGTTCGGGCGGCACTGATCACGGCCATGTTCACGGCGACCTATACCCTCTCGGATGGTGCCGGCGCCCGCGCAGGAGGTGAACCGGTACGCTACACCCTCTGGCTCTTTGCCTGTACCGGGCTGGCAATGCTGCTGGTGCTGATCGTCCACCAGAAACGCAACGCATGGCGCCAGATCCGTCGCCATGCGATGGCGGGAATGGCAGGAGGTGCCATGTCACTGCTCGCCTATGGGATTGTTATCTGGGCCATGACCCAAGCCCCCATTGGCGTGGTCGCGGCTCTGCGCGAAAGCAGTGTGCTGTTTGCCATGCTGCTCTCGGTCTGGCTGCTGAAAGAGCCGCTCGGGCGCATGCGGCTGACGGCGGCGGCCATTATCACTGGCGGCGTGCTGCTGACCCGGCTGGGAGGATAAGCCCTGTCGCCATTGGTGCAGATTTATCTGACAGGATGGCGTAATTCACTCCGCCAAATATGCCGAATACGAATAATGGAAATAAGTGTCGGCCCGGGCGTAAATGTTTACATCCGCAACGTATCAATTAACTGGCAGGTCTGTTTATTTCAACCACAGCTTCATTCGGGAAACTTACCTGCCCAGCAGCATTAATGATAAAATCGTTCACAGTTAATTTTCGGCAACGCTGACCAATACCGCGCATGGCACAGACCATGCCGCTCCGCCCATACATTCATTGACCGCCTGACGGGTAAGCCAGCCCGGTCAGAGATGACCCGATCGCGCCCGCCACAGCAGGATGGCATGGCGCTACCGCGTTATTAATGGGTCCGGTTTCGTCTGTTTAATTTTTGATTATTTTAAATCCAGCACCATCAGGGAGTTTTTAATATGTCGGCAAAAAAGCTGAAGTTGGGCGCCTTTATATTGATGATATTAACATCGGTATTTGGCGTCACTAATATCGGGATCGGTTTTTACCGAATGGGATATGCCGCCATTCCGATGTTCGTCATTGGCGGTCTGTTTTTCTTCATCCCGTTCATTTTGATGATGATCGAATTCGGCACCGGCTTTCGCAAAGAGGCAGGCGGTATCTTTACCTGGATGCGCCACTCGGTCTCGACCCGATTCGCCTTTATCGGTCTGACCATGTGGTTCGCCTCCTACGTCATCTGGATGTTTGGCAAGGCGCTCTCTATGTGGGTGCCCCTCTCCTTCATGCTGTTTGGCCGCGACATCACCGTCATCCCGGTCACCCTGGGTACTGGCATCGACTTTGGCCCCTTTATTCTGGGTGTAGTCGCCATCGCACTGGTTGCCACCGTCACCAAGCTCATCACCCTGGGTAGCGCCCGCTTCGCCAAAGTGGCGGCCATCGGCGGTCTCTCCGTGGTGGCACTCAACGTGTTGCTACTGGTCGGCGGCGTCTTCACCTTCACGGTGAGCGGCATGACCCTGCAGGAGCCCTTCACCCAGGCATCGCTGACGGCGTCTCCCAATGCCGCTTTCAACGACATCATCCCCTTCCTCGGCTTTATGGTGTTCGCCATCTTCGCCTACGGCGGGGTCGAGGCGATGGCCGGGGTGGCTGACGAGCTGGAAGATCCCGAGCGCGACCTCAAGCGCGGCATCTTCCTCTCCGGCGCCTTCATCGTGCTCTGCTACATCATCGGCTTTCTGGCGGTCGGCTCCATCATGCGCTGGAGCGACTTCCCGGCCGAGGGGATCACCTCTCTCTCTGCCCTCTTCATCATCATGCTGGAGCTGGGGCGCCATCTCGGTGGCGAGTGGCTGGGGCAGGTATTCATGCGCTTTGCTGGCCTTGGCATGTTCCTGAGCTATCTGGGTGCCTTTATCGCCCTCTCCTACGCGCCACTGCGCCAGTTCATCACCGGCACCCCGAGTTACTTCTGGCCGGAGCGTTTCCAACGCGAGAACGAGAATGGCGTGCGGATTGAAGCCCTCAAGGTGCAAGCCTGGGTGGTCTGTCTGTTCATTGCCGCCAAGTCCATCTTTACCCTGATCAACCCGGAAGGGGCCGCCGCCCTCTATGAGCTGATCATCACCATGACCAACGTCGGCATGACCCTGCCCTACATGTTCCTCATCTACGCCTGGTATCGCTATCGCAACAACCCGGCGCTGGGCAAGGACCTGATCTTCTTCAAGAGCGCAGGCTCGGTACTGCTTGCCACCATCATCAGCCTGATCCTGGTCGCCTTCGGCAACGTCTTTACCGTGGTCGCCCCCTTTATCTCCGGCGATATCTCCACCGGCGTCTGGACCATCATTGGCCCGCTGCTGTTCGTGGTGATCGCCATGCGTTTCAAGATAAAGCAGGAAGATGCCCACTAAACGGTAAGCAATGCTCCATGCCAATCGGGACCGTTCTGGTCCCGATTTTTTTAGCGCCGGCTTCCGCTCACCATCACGGCCAGCCCATAGTTTGAACACAAAAAGACTCCATAGAGACCTCTTTTACGCTCTCCTCGCCGTCAGAGCGCGCTCAACGCCGTAAATTATCAATATCAAGGTGAGAATGATTGTGAAGCGCCAGTTCACGACATATAACTTAGCGAGATATCCCTGTATTTCGTCTGGTAGAGCTGATCATGATGATGCGTTCCCTCCTTCCCCTGTTGCTTGGCGCAGTAATGCTGCCGGCCACTATGGACAGTGCCCATGCCAACCCCTTTTCCGCCAGCAGCAAGAGCAGCAGCGGCTTTCTCGAGCGACGGGATGTGCCCAACCTCAGCTCGGCTGCCTTCGTGGTGGCCAACCACAGAACCGGCGAGGTGATCTCCGAGCGCAACGGCAACCGGGTGATGCCCATCGCCTCACTCACCAAGCTGATGACGGCGCTGGTGGTGCTGGATGCCAACCTGCGCCTCAACGAAATGCTCACCGTGACCAATGCCGACATCGACCGCATCAAGGGAACCGGCTCGCGCCTGGCCATCGGCTCCAGGCTCAGCCGCGCCGAAATGCTCCATATCGCCCTGATGTCCTCTGAAAACCGCGCCGCCTCGGCGCTGGCCCGCCACTATCCCGGCGGCCAGCGTGCCTTCGTCGAGGCGATGAATGCCAAGGCCCGCATGCTGGGGATGTGGAATACCCGCTACGCCGACAGCACAGGGCTCAACCCGCGCAACGTCTCCACCGCGCAGGATCTCGCCAAGCTCGCCGCCGCAGCGGCCTCCTATCCGCTGATCCGCCAGTACTCCACCGACGAGCAGAGCTATGTGCGCACCAACAAACGCCAGCTGCACTACCTCAACTCCAACCGGCTGATCCGCGAAGGGCAATGGGAGTTCACCCTCTCCAAGACCGGCTATATCCGCGAAGCGGGCCGCTGTCTGGTGCTGGGTACCAAGGTCAATCGTGAGCCGGTGATCATGGTGCTGCTCAATGCCGAGACCACCAACGATAGGGTCGCCGATGCCAAGCGGATCAAAACCTGGCTGGAGAGCTCGGGCAGAACCACCCTGGCCGCCAACCAGAGCAGCATGCTGACTCACCAGTAAGATCGAGATCCCCAACCAAGCGAGGCGCCCGCCTCGCTTTTTCTGCGTGACTGCGCCAAAAAACGGGAGCCCGCTCCCGTTACAGGTAACACCTTCCGCCATCCTGTTACAAAACGTAACTACTCAACAGCGTGATTCACACTAATAGAATCAATTGGTTGTAACCTAGCAGTAAGAATTTTAGCGTGCCGTCACAACCCCTGTAACGACGAGCCACCATGCGTATTTCCAGTATCGAGTGCGGGCGGGTACTGGCCATTCTGGCCGTGATGACCATTCACGTATCCCCCTTCGCCAATCCCTTCAATCCCGCCCTGTGGGGAAGCGGATCCTGGTTCTGGCTGAGCGGCACCATCAACCAGCTATGTCGCTTTGCCGTGCCGCTGTTTTTCCTCTGTGCCGGTTATTTTCTGCAGCCGAGACTGAGTCGCGAGGCGCCACTGACCGTGGCCTGGCGCTACTGCCGCCCCTTGCTGCTACTCTGGCTGGTGTGGAGCCTGGTCTACCTGCTGGTGCCGTTCAATCCGCTGGATGCCGTACAGCAAGGCTATCTGGCCTCCCTGCGCGGGCAGTGGCAATTCCAGCTCGGCGACCCCCTCAATGGCTGGCTGGTGGGCGGCATGATCCACCTCTGGTTCCTGCCAGCCCTGATCATGGCGGTGACCCTGCTGGCGCTCTGCTACCGGCTTGGCAGACCAGCGCTCGCCCTCTGGCTGGGTCTTGGCCTCTACCTGCTGGCGCTGCTGGGGGGCTCCTATGCCAAGCCGCTGCTGGGTGCCGAGTGGCCACTGCTCACCCGTAACGGCCCCTTCTTCTCCCTGCTGTTTGTGGCGCTTGGTGCCCTGCTGCGCCAGCGTCAGTGGCAGCCCGATGCCCGCATCGGCTGGCAACTGCTGCTGGCGGGCGTGGCGCTCTATGGCTGTGAAGCCTGGGCGCTGCAGCACTTCGCCGCAGTGCCGCTCACCCGCCACGACTTCCTGCTCGGCTCCCTTCCCTGGTCTCTCGGTCTGTTTGGACTGCTGCTGGCCAACCCCGAGTGGGGCAAGGGCAGCTGGCTTGAACGTCAGGCCCCCAAAGTGCTCGGGATCTACTGCCTGCACATGATGCTGGTGGTCTGGCTCTTCGTATTCGGCCCGCAGGGCGCATCCATCCTGTGGGAGATTGCCAAGGTGCCGCTGCTGCTGGGGTCGTCGTTGCTAGTCTATCGCCTGCTGGTGACTACCCCCCTCACCCGCCGACTGCTGCGCACCCACTGAGTCCGATATCCGGCCCGTCCTATCGGGCCGGATGCCTCTTCACGTTTTGTCCCTTTCTCTTCCGCTAAGCCCTTTTCCCTCGCTTCGTTCTCGCGGTTTGCTGCAATGGCTCTGCTTTTCAGCCGAGCCCCCCGACCGCACAACCAGTCCCCAATGCTCCCCTCCATTTTCACCTTGCCAGACAAATGAAAATCAATATCATTGGCATCCCGCTTAAGCGGGTCAGGCTAATTATAATTAAATCAATATGTTCGAGCCGTCAGGTCGACATCCAAAGAGTCAACATTGAATATGCAGCACCCTCACTTTCGCAGAACGCTGGTCTCGCTGGCACTGCTGGGCACCGGCTTCACTGCCCAGGCCACCGATGAAACCATGACAGTGGTTGGCAAACGCTCCCAGCATCAGGAAGTTGCCACAGCAACCCGTACCAATACGCCAGCCAAGCTGGTGCCCCAGACCATCGACAGCGTCAAGGTCAGCGAGCTGACCGCCTTCGGCCAACCGACGCTGAGTGAAGCCCTGAGCGGCATTCCCGGGGTCAATGCCAGCGGTGATACCCGCTTCGACGGGGTCAATATCCGCGGCTTCAGCGCCAGCAACGACTTCTATCTCGATGGGTTCCGCGACGACATGCAGTACACCCGGGATCTCGGCAACATCGAGCGGGTGGAAGTGCTCAAGGGCCCGGCTGCCGTGCTCTACGGCCGCGGTAGCACGGGGGGCATCGTCAACCGGGTCAGCAAAAAGCCGCAAAAAGGGCAGGAGTCCAGCGTCACCGCCCGGGTCGGCAGCTTTGACAGTCAGCGACTGGCCGCCGACCTCAATGGTGAGGCGAGTGAGCAGGTGCAACTGCGCCTCAACATGGCGCAAGAGGACAAAGATAGCTTCCGCAACGGCGTGAAGAGCAAGCGCACTCTGCTGGCCCCTTCCGCCAACTGGGAGATCAGCGACAACCTCAACTGGCTGGTGCAGTACGAGCGCAACGAACATGACCGCACCCCGGATCGCGGCATCCCCGGTGTCAATGGCCGTCCAGCCGATGTGCCGCGGGAGTATGTTTACAGCGATACCAGCCGCGACTTCATCGATGACGTGGCGCAATCCACCCGTTCACGCATCTCCTGGGATATCAACGATCAATGGCAACTGCGCCAACAGCTAGGTTACTCCACCCTCGACAGCCAGTTTGACAACACCTATGTCACCAGCGTCAAAGGGGATAAGGTGACCCGCTCCCGCTGGCAGCAGGATCTGAAAGCGAAGAACCTGATCAGCAACACCGAGGCCGAAGGTCTGTTCCAGACCGGCCCGGTGGAACATCGCCTGCTGGTTGGCTTCGAGCAGAACTGGCAGGAGCGCACACCCAAGCTCTACCAGAACGCCACCGCCATCCCGTCTGGCAATCTCTACGATCCGGGCTCGCTGCCTACTTACAATGGTGCCATGAAGCTCTCCAGCGACGCCAAACACAAGGTGCGCGGCAATGGCCTCTATCTGCAGGATCAGCTCAGCCTGGGTGACTGGCATCTGGTTGGCGGGCTGCGCCGTGACGACTTCACCGTCACCAGTCGCCGCTACGACCTCAACAAGGAGGAGAGCGTCTCGGTCAACAGCCTGAGCCCGCGCCTTGGTCTGGTGTGGAATCCCCTCGAGGATCACGCCTTCTATACCTCCTACAGCAAGACCTTCACTCCGGTGGGCGGCGAGCTGATCGGCATCACCCCGGGTGACAAGAACAACGGGCTGGAACCCCAGCACACCCGCCTCTACGAAGGTGGTGTGAAGAGTGACTGGCTGAACGGCAAGCTGGCGACCACTCTCTCCCTCTATCGACTGGAGATGTACAACAAGCGCACCAAGGATCCGCTGGATCCCACCAAGGTGATCCTCACCGGCCTGCAGCGTACCGAAGGGGTCGAACTGAGCGCCCGCGCCGAGCTGACCGACGAGATCTACCTGCGTGGCGGCTTCGCCATTCAGGATGCCGAGCAGGTCAAGGCGGATGCGGATCTGCAAGGCAAGCGCCCGATGAACGTCTCCCGCCAGAATGGCCAGTTCTATCTCGGCTACAAGAGTGGCGAGCTGGGCTGGTTCGGTGAAACCGGCGTAACGGCGGTGGGCGATCGCTTCGCCGACAACGCCAACACCACCACACTGCCCGGTTACGCCCGCTTCGATGCGCGCGCCGGTTATCGCTGGCAGCAGTGGGAAGCCGATCTGAGCGCCGAGAACCTGACTGACCACGAGTACTTCGTCAGCGCCACCAGTGCCACCCAGATCATTCCGGGCACACCCCGCCAGCTGAGCCTGACCGGTACCTACCGTTTCTGATCTCTGTGACAACCACCCCGACTGGCCAGCCCTTGCTGGCCAGTTTTTTATGAAGCAACCACGATGAAACGCAGAAGAGTTCCCCTTCACAACAACAAATGGGTACGCCGCCTCCATGCCTGGGCCGGTTTTTTTACCCTCGCCCTGATGCTGATGTACGGCATCACCGGTCTCTGGCTGCAACACCGTGCCGTGTTGCCCATCCCCGGCCCCCACACCGACAAATCGAGTGAAGAGATAGTGCTGGAGGCGCCACTCGCCAGCCCGGAGCAGCTGAAAAGCCTGCTGCAACAGCGCTATCCCGATACCTTTGCCGACGGGCGAACCATGATCACCCCGGCCCAGACCCTGCCCACCCCGAACGGCCTGCTCATCCTGCCCGCCAAGTGGGAAATGCGCGGCGTCACCCTCAGCCAGAGCGTGGCTGCCAGCTATGTTGAGGGTACCCTGCTGGTACGTACCGACCTGCAACTGGCCAACTTTGCCGCCAGCCTCAACCGGCTGCACCGCGGCATGGGCACCGGCCTCGGCTGGCAGCTGTTTGGCGATATCGCCGCCCTGGCCCTGCTGCTGCTGGCCCTCACCAGCCTGTTTATGTGGACCAAGCTGCACGGCACACCCAGAGCCATCATCGCGCTGACGCTCGCAGGTTCCCTCGGTACCCTGCTGTTTGCCCTGCTGGGGTAACGCAGCAATCATGATCTGATGCAGCAAGGTTTGGAAGAAAACCGCAATAGAAACAGGCCGCTGGCGGTGATGCCGTCAGTGGCCACATCAAGAAAAGGAAATAACGGAGAGCGGAAAAAGAGAAGGGATACCAAGAGGTAACGGGAAGTACTGCCTGCTCAGCAACAACGCACCAATGCGCAGGAACGCAAAAAAACAAAAGGCCATCATTGCTGATGGCCTTTTGTCATGAATTTGATGGTGCCGGGGTCTCTATCAAATAAAGATGCCAAGCAATTGATTTTAAAGCAAATACTTACTTAAACATCTGCTTTGGGCCCCCAAAAAGGCCCCCAAGTGAATCGCCTTGAGGTGATACGTTAAGACACAAAAAACTATGTTCTTACCTGCAATTGCTCTCTATGTTTCACGTTTTGCTGCTCAAAACCTTGGATCGCTGGTGCACTTGTGCACTGCCCGTGGGTGCTGACCCACCAATATCAGAAAACAGATCGCTTCCGCTATGTTGAAACCGTACTTAGGACGTCTGCCGTGGTAGCTGCTCTTGACGTATCCAACATTAACACATTCTCCATATCTGCTTTTTAGTGCCCCCAACTTGATGTATTCGTTGTCAATTTTGAACTGGTAGTGCTTGCAGGTCTACACCTGTCTGGTGCTGCGTCAAAACACTACCGTCGTCGAAAACAGAGCCACCATCGGCGGACTACACCGCCCCCATCTGGTATAGTGTTGGCCCTCGGCTAAGGCCTCTGACTGTTGTTCATTAACACGAACAGGTGACGTGTCCGTATTGAGCAACGTTAAAGTGTATAAACAAGCCCGAAACAAGAACCAATCGAAACATACAACGAACAGGGAAATAAGCATGACAGCCCATCTCACCGAGCTGCTAAAAGACAGCCTGTACCGACTCGATCAATTCAAGCCGGAACAAATTGCCCAACTCGAAGCATCGATCACGCTGAAAGAGTCAGGTAAAAAGGCTGCGGCTTATGTGACCTGTATCGTTCGTGGCAAGCCGATCAAGCTAACCCCAGAGGAGGCGGTACGCCAACTCTATCTTTTGGTGTTGCGAGACGACCTAGGCTATCCCATTAGCCGCATGGCTGTAGAGTATGAGGTCACCTTCGGGCGTGAAAAGAAGCGTGCAGATATCTGCATCTTTGACAAAGACCAAACTACATCCCCTTATATCTTGGTTGAACTCAAAAAGCCCAAACTCAAGGATGGTAAAGAACAGCTTAAGAGTTACTGCAATGCCACAGGCGCACCAATGGGGGTATGGACTAACGGTCAGCAGATCTCTTACTACCATCGCAAAGATCCGAACTACTTTGAAGACATTCCGGCCATTCCTTCCGCCCATCAGCGGCTGTCCGACATCCTTTCAGAACGTTGGACTATCGACGATCTGGTGGTGCTCGATAAGTTGGTTAACGAACGCAAATCGTTGAAAGACCTGATCCTCGAAATGGAGGATGAAGTGCTCGCCAATGCCGGTGTAGATGTGTTTGAAGAGCTTTTCAAACTGATTTTCACTAAGCTCTTCGACGAGATGGAGGGTGGCCGTGATTGGAAGCGCCATCTCGTATTCAAAAACTACGGTGAAACAGAAACCGAGCTAAGGGCCAAGATCCAAGACCTGTTTGAGAAAGCCCAAGCCAAATGGGAGGGGGTATTCCCAGAAGCCGCCAAGATCGAATTGACGCCTAGCCACTTGGCGGTATGCGTGTCGTCGCTGGAAAAGGTCAAACTGTTCAACTCCAACCTTGAAGTAGTAGATGAAGCGTTTGAGTACCTGATCAACAAATCCAGCAAGGGTGAAAAGGGTCAATATTTCACACCACGCTACGTCATCGACATGTGCGTGAAGATGATGAATCCACAAGAACATGAAACCCTGATCGACACCGCCGCGGGTAGTTGTGGCTTCCCTGTACATGGAATTTTTCATGTATGGGAACAGATCATGCGAGAAGAAGGGCTTTCCAGAAGCCATCTTTTTACCACTGAGAAGAAACCCTCACGTTGCGAGGATTATGTCCGTGAAAAGGTCTTTGCAATTGACTTCGACGAGAAAGCCGTCCGTGTGGGTCGCACTCTCAATCTAATTGCGGGTGACGGACAAACCAACGTCTTGCACCTAAATACCCTCGATTACGAGCGTTGGTTTGAAAAAACAGGTGATGATAAGAATCCTGGTGATCAAACCTGGAAAGATGTATACGGGGAAGGTTGGAAACGACTGCGTAAATTGCGCGCGGCAAAGAACGAAAACAGGGATTTCCAATTTGACGTACTGATGGCAAACCCACCTTTTGCAGGCGATGTGAAGGAAACCCGCATTCTCTCTCGGTTTGAATTGGCGCGTTCGGTGAGTTTCGACAAAATCACTAAGGTGGAACCCACCGACCCCAATATCGTAGATGCCACCAGTCGAGCGCCAACCTTCCCCGATGCGCTGCACGCCAGCCATGAGGTGATATATAAGATGGCGGACGGCACCTATCGCAAGGTTAAGGTCAAGAACCAAAGCAAAGTGGGCCGCGACATCCTATTTATCGAGCGTAACCTGCAATTCCTCAAGCCAGGTGGACGCATGGCGGTAGTGTTGCCGCAGGGCCGATTCAATAACGCCTCCGATAAATCCTTGCGTGAATTCCTCGCCGAACATGGCCGTATCTTGGCAGTTGTAGGCTTGCACGGTAACGTATTCAAGCCGCATACCGGTACCAAGACAAGCGTACTATTCATCCAGAAATGGAATGACGATCCGAAGAGTGGCCCCTTATGCCGCAAGGTCGCTGATTACCCCATCTTCTTCGCTACCATGCGTGAGCCGAGTAAAGACAACTCGGGCGACAAGATCTATCGCGCCGCAGCCGATGGCGAGCCACTACTCGACTCTCACGGCCATCTGATCGTCCAACATGATCTGTTCAACCACGACGGTTTAACAGAAGACGGTATCGCAGAAGCATTCGCCGAATTTGCCAAAAAAGAGAGCTTAAGTTTTTTTCTCTAAGCCCCTTCGATAAAAAGCGCTACGAGCGCTTGTTGGAGGGGCTGGAAATAACAGAACTGATGCTGTCAGGGCTTCGTGCTGAAAACGATAAATTGCGGATCGATAGCGGATATTTTTCAAAGCCAATGCTTTCTGCAGAACAAAAAATCAGGCGTTATGCGGCAGGATATGATGAGCTAGGCTCGTTGTTCAGCCGTTTTGTAAAAGGTATTTTCGATATAAACTCGGATACCTATGTTGACGATGGCATCCCATTCATTCGAATCCAGAACTTGAAGGATGGTCTGATAGACAATCGCGGCATGGCATTTATTCCAGAAGATATACATCAAAGCGAACGTAAAACTGAACTTTGTGAAGGTGACATAGTTCTTTCTAAAACTGGCTACCCAGCAGCTTCAATATTTGTTCTTGAACGTGGCAACACCAGCCAAGACACAATTGCCACCACATTATCGGAGTATGGAAAAAAACACTACCGTGCACCTGTAGTAGTTGCATATTTGAATTCAAAATACGGTCAAGCACTCCTTTGGCGTCAATTCCAAGGTAATGTGCAATTGCACTTGTCACTTGAGGATGGCCGGAAGGTCCCAATACCACGTTTTTCTGAAACGTTGCAGATTGCTATCGAGAATTGTTTCAACAGTGCAAAAAAACTGCGCACTGATGCAGCACTCAGTATTGAAAATGCCGAAAATATTCTCCTCCACGCACTAGGTCTCGATACTTGGAGCGTACCAGAACCACTGAGCTACATCCGCTCTAGTAGTGAAGTATTTAATGCAACCCGCTTGGATGCAGAGCACTTTCAGCCACGCTTTCAATCCTTGGTTGAATTGATTGATGAGACTGGCGCAGGAACAAAACTTGGTAAGCACCTTCTCAACAACAAACGAGGCAAACAGCCAGCGTATGTTGATGAGGGATTGCCTGTCGTTAATTCCAAGCATGTACTGCGCAACGATGTTCGATTGGATGCCGACAACCGAATGGCAATCTCTGAGGAAGGCGATTTATTGATTCGCCCCGGCGACGTTCTATTCAATGGCACTGGGGTTGGCACTATTGGGCGATCAGCCGCCTACCTGCATGAGACCCTAGCCATTCCAGATAACCACGTTACTATTCTTCGTCCTGATAAAAAGCTTGATCCGGTGTATCTTGCTCTATTCCTAAACTCAAAGGCAGGTCAATTCCAGGTCGAACAACGTTTGCGAGGTTCATCAGGGCAGATTGAGTTATACCCCAATGACATTGCAGAGTTTTCTATTTGGCTTGCCCCTACAACGTTGCAGCAATCTGTCAGACAGCAAGTTGAGCAAAGTTTCGCCCAAAAGCAGAATGCAGCTCGTTTGTTAGATGCGGCAAAACGGGCCGTAGAGATAGCAATTGAAGAGTCTGAAGCTGCGGCTGTGGCCTATCTGGATAACATCGTCGAATGACCGATACCCAGATAACACGACTCTAATGACTAGGCTTGTGGGCAGCTACCGGACGTGGGAACCGGTAGCTGCCTAAGATGTAGATCATTCGATTGTAGTGTTATCACTTCAACACAGTAGATAGTAGTGTATACCCCTTACATACACACTTAAACTACCGCAGATAGACATTCCTTACTTTCTCCTTCTGACACCATGCTCAACTAGCAAGGTCTCAATACGCAATGAATCAAGGTAAGTTAATGCTGCACAATAGACTTCAAGCGTTCCCCTTCGCTTATCCCCTCTTATGGGTGGGTTTGATTGCCACATGAACTTGTATACATAGCTTACCTGCCTGATAGCATCTCGTATGGGATCTTCTTTCACGGGCCTAGGTGTCTTACCATTCCATACATCAATACTATGCCGACGCTTAAGCTTTGCCTTCAACGACTTCATCTTGTCCTCATCTGCGTCAACAAGAAGATGAAAGTGTGGTAGCCATACTTGTTCTCCTTCATTAAAGTCGACTTCCAATGCTCCATATACTGGACTTGTGATTCCTACTTTCTTGAGATCCCGATAGAGTTGCTCTTTCAACTTCTGCGGTTTTAGCGCATGTAACTCACTCTTCGTCAATACATCATGATAAAGGATCACCGTGACAAACCGATAGTTATTACCAATAACCTTAGGTAATACTGATTCGATGACTTTCATTCTCTTAGTTCTAGTACACTGCTTGCATGCTAGAGAGTTACAATCATGATCGTCCTCTTCTAAGCAAGACCATAACTTCAAAGCTATTTGTTGATGTTTTTCATTACCAGTTTTAAGAAGAAGTGTAATCCGTTTCTCAGTCTCAATGATTGTATCATCAGGCGATTCTATGAGATTACAAAGATCTCGGCGGATAGATAGTCTATTCATATCTAGCCTCAGCTTCAAAACTAACTATTGATACCAAATGGTCGATATATGATCTTCGCTATCCAACAGAGATTCTACCAGTCAACTTGATTGACTTCAGGAACAGCCCATTGTTCATTAGTCGATATATGCTTACTTTGGATAACGCACATCCTTCTACAACATCGTTGATTCGATAGACCTTCATTGCCATGATATTGCTCCTTTTCTAATTTCATGGCTTCTTTACAGTTTCAACTTATAGCCTTGCTTTCAGCACCTCATTAAAAATAGATCATGTGTCCGTCTGATTGAACACTCAAAGTCTCTACCCCTGTATTTCTTGTCCATTATTACGAGTATTCATCCAGTTGCGCACATCTTCCATCCACCATGCGGTCACTCGCTCACTTAGCTTCACAGGCTTAGGGATCTTGCCAGAGGCAGACCAGCGCCACAGGGTAACAACGGAGATCCCCAGCAGAGGAGCTAATGTTTTAGCTCTGATATAACCTCCCATTGGTAATATATGCTGGTTAGTTGCATGGGCTTCGTTCATCGACATATCTTGAATACTCCCTTATTGTTTTAACGTGTTAAGGGTATTCAAACACAAGTTGAGGTCGTATCGATGATAGGTTGGCCATACCTTACATCAGGTAAGCGTTAATCGGCCTACCTGATGTAAGGTAAGTGTCAATAAATAGACCTAACATTAGGTAAACATCATTCAACTGTAGTGGTCTAATCATCCCGGACACCATTTTAGGTGGTACAGTCGCCACCATGACCTGAGGTGTTCAATGACAAGATTACGTCGCTCATTTACTGCCGAATTCAAACTCGAAGCCGCATCCCTGGTGCTCGACCAAGGATATTCTGTCCCTGAAGCCAGCCGTTCACTGGATGTCGGTGAAACAGTGCTCCGTCGCTGGGTTCTGCAGCTGCAATCCGAACGAACTGGCACAACCCCAATCAGCAAAGCACTGACTCCAGAGCAGCAGAAAATTCAGGAGCTGGAAGCCCGTATCAACCGGCTCGAACGTGAAAAGGACATTCTAAAAAAGGCTACTGCTCTCTTGATGGCGGACGAGTTCACACATACGCGCTGATAGACCGATTAAGGGAGCAAGCCCCCATCACTTTGGTCTGCTGCGCCTTCGATGTTCCCACCTCCTGTTTTTACGATTATCTGGCTCGCAGGCGGACGATTAACCGTGAACGTATGCAACAGCGCTGTGAGTTGCGCCGGTTGTTCAAAGAGAGCAGGAGCTCTGCAGGCAGCCGCGCCTTGATGTCGATGATGCGAGAGTTGGGGTATCAGATTGGCCGATTCAAAGTACGTAACCTGATGAAGGAAGCCGGTCTGGTATCCAAGCAACCGGGCGCTCATCGCTATCAGGTGGCACAGTCTGAACGACCGGACATACCCAATCTGCTGGCCCGCGAATTTGATGTCCAGCAACCCAATCAGGTGTGGTGTGGCGATATCACCTACGTCTGGGCCGGTGGTTGCTGGCATTACCTGGCAGCGGTGCTTGACCTGCACACTCGGCGGGTCGTGGGCTGGGCGATGTCTGATAAACCTGATGCAGAATTGGCAATCAAAGCCCTGGAGATGGCCTATCAGCAGCGGGGTTGCCCATCTGGTGTGCTATTTCACTCTGACCAGGGCAGCCAATATGGCAGTAGGGCATTTCGGCAACGAGTGTGGCGCTATCGCATGACCCAGAGCATGAGTCGGCGTGGCAACTGCTGGGATAACGCCCCGATGGAACGGTTGTTCAGAAGCCTGAAGTCAGAGTGGCTCCCGGCTATGGGATATATGAGCTTGCGGGAAGCAAAGCGGGATATCAGTTATTACCTGATGGATTACTACAACTGGCGGCGTCCACATCAACACAATGACGGGATACCGCCAGCAAAAGCCGAAGAACGGCCTAACCAAGTGTCCGGATTTAGTTGACCACTACA